>NZ_JBNDHZ010000055.1:0-28896 GCF_056755355.1 Luteibacter sp. HAY1-4A | reverse complement strand
TATTCTGAATTTTCATCTCACGTAGCGATACTGTTACGTCCGACACACTTTTTCCAGGCGCTATGAAACGCAGGATCGCTCCGGCTTCACGGAACGTCTGACTGACGGCACTACATCCGGGTGCAAGCCGCACTGACGGCGAGCATGTGAGCTTGGCTAATCACTTGCTTCTGTGTCGTCGGCAGGGCCGGCCGGGTCGTTTCGCGACCTGACCGGTCACGTCGATGGCTCCCTGCGACACGGCATAGCTGCTTGCGTGATTTTGCCGCTGCTGCGTGAGGCTGCTACTCCCCATCGTCCTCGAAGCGCAGGTGCTTCACGCTTCGGCCGTGGCGGCGTACCAGCTTCAGCGCTTCCACGCCGACCTTGATGTGCCGTTCCACGTAATTGGCCGTGACCGAGGCATCGCTGGTTTCGGTCTTCACGCCTTCCGGGATCATCGGCTGGTCGGAGACGAGCAGCAGTGCGCCACAAGGGATGTGATTGGCGAAGCCCGCGGCAAAGATCGTCGCGGTTTCCATGTCGATCGCCATGCTCCGGGTGCGACGCAGGTATTCCTTGAACGCGTCGTCGTGTTCCCAGACACGGCGGTTCGTGGTGTAGACGGTGCCGGTCCAGTAGTCGTGGCCGAGGTCGCGGATCATCGTCGAGACCGCACGCTGCAACTGGAACGCGGGCAGTGCCGGCACTTCGGGCAGCAGATAGTCGTTGGACGTGCCTTCCCCGCGGATGGCGGCGATCGGCAGCACCAGGTCGCCGATGGCGTTCTTCCTCTTGAGGCCACCGCACTTGCCGAGGAACAGCACGGCCTGCGGCTCGATCACGCTCAGCAGGTCCATGACGGTGGCCGCGTTGGGACTGCCCATGCCGAAGTTGATGAGGGTGATGCCGTCGGCCGTGGCGTTGGGCATGGGCCGGTCGCGGCCGCGCACCTCCACCCCGTGGTCGTTCGCGAAGCGGTCCACGTAGTGACCGAAGTTGGTCAGGAGGATGTGCTGGCCGAAGGCCTCCAGGGGCGTGCCCGTGTAGCGGGGCAGCCAGTTGGAGACGATCTCGTTCTTGGTTTTCATGTCGAATCCGGATGCGCATGGCGCCGCCGGTGGACCTTCACCTGCCGACGGAGCGGTTACCGGCGACGCCACGCCGGCGGAGTGCCAAATTCATTCGTGCAAGTGTAGCATCCGGCTTGAACGGGCCCAGGGGGGCTCGAGCGGGAGTAGCCGATGCGGATCGGCGTGGCGATCGACGCGGCCTGCGACGTGCCGCAGGAGTTTGTGGAGCGCAACGGCATCGCCATGATGCCCATCGCGGTAAAGGTCGACTTCGAGCGGTTCAAGGACGACCGCGATCCGGCGGAGATCCAGCGCTTCCGCGACAGGAAGCTGGGCAGCCGCAGCCATTCGGCGGAAACCGAGGCCAGCTCGGTGGAGGATGTGCAGTCCCTATTCCTGGACCGCCTGGTGAAGGAATACGACTGCGTCGTATGCCTCACGATCATGGCCACGCGCAGCCCTATCCACGACAACGTGATCAAGGCGAGCTTCGCCATCCTCAAGAACTATCGCCCCATACGCGAGGCGGCGGGGCGCACCGGGCCCTTCCTGATGCGCGTGGTGGACACGCGGAACATCTTCGCCGGCGCGGGGCCCGCCGTCGCCGAAACCGTGCGGATGATCCAGGCCGGCAAGTCGCCGGCCGAGGTACGCGAGCGGGCGGCGCAGGTGGCCGACTGCTCGTATGGTTACATGCTGCCGCGCGACCTCAACTACCTGCGGTCGCGGGCCCGCAGCAAGGGCGACCGCAGCGTCAGCTTCCTCAGCTCGATGCTCGGCACGGCGCTGGACATCAAGCCTATCCTCCGCGCCCATCGCGGCGAGACGGGGCCGGTGGGCAAGGTCCGTGGTTTCGAACAGGGCGCACTCGCCTTGTTCGAGTATGCGTCGAAGCGCGTCCAGGCCGGCCTGATGGTGCCGTCGCTTTCATTGAGCTACGGCGGCGACCTCGACGAGATGCGCAACCTGCCCGGATATACCGCCCTGGTGCGCAACTGTGAGGACGCGGGCGTGCAGGTGCTGGAAAGTCCCATGGGCATCACGGGCATGGTGAACGTGGGCGAAGGCGCCATGACACTCGGACTGGCGTCCGAAGACCACGTGGCGGAGTTCTGAACGTGGGCGCGAAGCGCGTCGCGGCGGTCGCGATCGCGCTGGCCGCGACCGGGGTCGCGACGGGTGAAACCGTCTACAAGTGCCAGGCGGGCGGCCGCACGATCTACCAGCAGACACCTTGCGCGAAGGATCAGCACCAGCAGGCGATCCATCTGGAAGATCCCGCTCCCTCGGCGGCACGGCCTGCTCCGCCTCCGGTGGCACCCGTCGTCGAAGAGCGCGCGGAAGCGCCGCCTCCACCCCAGGCGTTCGCGCCACCGCCGACCTTGTTCGGCTGCATCCGTGCGACCGACGGCAAGCCCTATACGAGCCGTGACGGACAACCGCAACCCTACATGGCGCCGCTGGGCGTGCTGGGCGCGGTGAGCCAGCCGCTCGCCGATACGTATGGAAGCCGCGACGCGGCCGTCGCCTCGGCACCCGAATTGAACCGGGGCAAGGGCAACGCCGCCGCGGTGGCCACGAGCAACTATGTATGGGTGCAGGACCAGTGCCGGCCGCTGTCACCGGCCGAGGCATGCGCCGCATTGCGCGACGACGCGGAAGCCAACCAGCGCGCGATACGCAATGCCTTCAAGAGCGAGCGCGGGCCGCTGGAGGCAAGGGACGCGCAACTGCGGCAACAGTTGCAGGGCTGCAACTGATCCTGAAGATTTCGATCGACTGGACGGCGCTCAGACCGACGTCGCGTCGAGTTCCGTCGCGGCAACGGCCAGGCCCGACACGACGCCCAGCGAAGGATCGCCCTCCACCATCGGGATGTCCGCGAAGCTCTGCCTTACCGCATCCTTGACGATGGGCGAACGCGACGTGCCACCAGTGAGGAAAATGCTTGCGGGCACGGACGGCCATGTCTCCCTCACTTCGTCGAGCAGACGCTGCATGCGCTCGATGAACGGCTCGGCTGCCTCGTCCATGTCGCCGCGGGCGATGTCCACGCCCAGCCCCGGCTCGAGGAAGCCCAGGTCGGCCCCGGTCCGATCTTGGCTGCTCAGTGCGATCTTGCTGCGCTCCGCCGTCTGGTTGAGGCGGGTAGTGGCACCCGGTTGCTGCAAGGCCTGCAGACGCGAACGCCAGGGTTCGTCCACGAAGCGATAGTCCTGGCGGCGGAATTCGCGCTGTTTCGGAAGGTTGTGCACGCTTGCCGCTTCCACGAAGTGGTGCACCGGCACGCGGGTGACGTTGTTGCCGAGTTGCGGCATGAAGGCGCGCATGCTGAGGTTCACGTCGAGGTCGGTGCCGCCCTTCGCGAGGCCCCATGTGCGGACGATCCGCGGCAGCTCCTCGCCGCCCAGTTCCGCGAAGGCCACGTCGGTGGTGCCCCCGCCGATGTCGACGATGAGCGCTGTCTGCCGGGTGGACAGACGCTTGTGGTAATGCATCGCCGCCGCCGCTGGCTCTTCCAGGAAGGTGACGCTGTCGAAGCCCGCCACGGCGGCAGCTTCGCGGATGATTTCCACCGCCTGCTCGGAGCCCTTGTCACCCATCGAGCTGCGGAAGTGCACCGGGCGGCCGATCACCGCCGTGCGCACGGTTTCACCCAGCTGCCGGCTGGCGGCGAGGCGGATGTGTTCGAGCACGTACGTGGCGATGTGCACGATCACCTTGCGCACCTGCGGGTCCATGCGGAACCCGAGCATCGACTTCGGCGACTCGATGAGATTGCCGTCGCCGTATTCGAGATACGCGGCCACGGCTTCGTCGCCGAACAGCGCCTCCTCGAAGCTATCCACCGTGGCCGCGCGTGTTTCCGTGCGGCGCCTGGTGGGATCGGGTACCACTTCCGGAAAAAACACCGCGGTACGGAACTGCTTCGCGTCGCCGAAGGTGACGTGGGTCAGTTCGCCGTCGACGAAGGTCGCGGCGGCCGTGTAGCTCGTGCCGAAATCGATACCGATGTGCATGCGGGTTCCTCGGGGGAACCGCCTATTCTAGGGCACTACCGGGTTCAGAACCCGTAGCGCAGGAATCCGCCGTCCACCGCGACGATCTCCCCCGTGACGTAGCTCGCGGCGGGCAGGCACAGGAAGGCCACCGCGCCGGCGACCTCCTCGGGTTCGCCGATGCGCCCCATCGGCGTCCGGTCCAGCACCTCCTCCAGGTACTCCACATCGGCGAGCGCGGGTTCGCTGCGCTGCGTGCGGATGTACCAGGGGGCCACGGCGTTCACGCGGATACCGTCCTCCGCCCATTCGCAGGCGAGGTTGCGCGTCATCTGGTGCAAGGCGGCCTTGGTCATGCCATAGGGAGAGCCGGTGCGGACGTGCACGATGCCGGACACCGAACCCACGTTCACGATGGCCGCGTTCGCATGCTGTACGAGGTGCGGAAACGCCGCACGGCTCATCTCGTACGCGGCGAACACGTTGAGTTCGAAGAGGGCGCGGTATTCGTCTTCCTCATAGTCCAGCGTGGCCTTGGGCACGTTGCCGCCCACGTTGTTCACCAGGATGGAGAGGTTCACCCCGAGGTCGGCGACCCAGTCGAACACGGCCAGGCGATCTTCGTGGTCGGAGAGGTCGGCCGCCATGCCGAGCACTTCGACGTCGGGGCACTCCTCGGCCAGTTCGTCGCGAACTTCCTGCAACGCCAATTCGTCGCGCGCGACGAGCAGGACATCGGCACCGAGGGCCGCAAGCTCGCGCGCGCAGGCGTAGCCGATACCCTTGCTGGCCCCGGTGACGAGGGCGGTGCGGCCGTCGAGGCGCCAGCTGGCGAGTCGTGGGTGCATGTGCGATCTCCGTGCTTTACGCGGATCGTAAGGGATCGAACGCCGGAAGTGTCCGCTTGCGATTGCGCATGGCCGGCATCCGGACCAGACTCGGCGCCGACACAGGAGGACACGACATGACCCGCTACCTTCCGCTACTGGTCCTGATCGGCGCCTGCGCCGCGTGTTCGAAACCGCCGCAGCCGCATGAACCACCCACTCCGCAGGCCAGGGTCGAGACGCCCTGGGACTCGCTGGAGGCGCAGAAAAAGAAGGCGCAGGACGTGCAGAAAACCGTGGACGCCCAGGCCAAGGCCCAGGCGAAAGCGATCGACGGCGAATAGGCGCCAGGGCCTGTAAACAGGCCCTGGAGAGTTACCTGGGCGAGCAGAAGCAGTAGGCGTACACGTGCGGCTTGCCCGCTTCGGCGTTACGGAAAAGCGACCACTCCGGTGCCAGTTTCGGCAGCTCGGCCACCCACGACGGCAGGTGCAGTCCCCACGACATCGCCACCCGCGCCTCGGCACTGTCGCCGATGTTGGTGAGGAAACGCTCGAAGGCACCCATGGGCTTTTCGGCGTAGCGCACGCTGAAGTCCTTGCCGAGGCTCGCCTGTTCCGCCGCGTCGCGGATCGCGTCGTCGAGGCTGCCCAGGCGGTCGACCAGGCCGCGATCGAGCGCCTGCTGCCCCGTCCACACGCGGCCCTGCGCGATGGCGTCGATGGCAGCGAAATCCTTGCCCCGAGCCTTCGCCACGTTGCCGACAAAATCGCGATAGCCCTTGTCGATGATGCTCTGGATGAGCACGCCGACGTTGGGATCGAGCGGCCGGGTCAGGTCGAAGGCGCCGGCCAGCGGGCTCGTCGAGACGCCGTCGCTCTTCACGCCGATCTTGGCTAGGGTGTCGGGCACGGTGAAGAACATGCCGAAGATGCCGATCGAACCAGTGATGGTGTTGGGCTCGGCGTAGATCCGGTTGGCGTTCATCGAGATCCAGTAGCCGCCACTCGCGGCCACGTCGCCCATCGACACCACGACGGGGATGCCGGCCTCGCGGGTAAGCTCGACCTCGCGGCGGATCTGCTCCGCCGCGTAGACCTCGCCGCCGGGCGAATTCACCCGGAGCACGAGCGCCCGCGTGCGCCGGTCCTGGCGCACGGCGCGGATCAAGGCCGCCGTGGAATCGCCGCCGATCCGGCCCTGCACCTGCTTGCCGCCGGCGATCTCGCCCTCGGCGACCACCACGGCGACGCCCGGTCCCGTCTGCAGCACGTCGACGGTGGCAAGGCCCCGTTCGGCGACGTACGCCGCCAGGTCGACCTGGCGGAAGCCCTGGTCCTTCTTCCCGGCCGGCACGCCTTCGGCACGCAGCATCTTCACGAACTGCTGTTCGGTGGCTATGCCGTCGGCGAGCTTTTCGTCGATCGCGAGCTGGGCGAGGCTGCCCTTTGCGTCGCGCACGCGCTCGGCCAGGCTGTCGATGTCGGCGCGCAGCGATGCCGGGTCGAGGCGGCGCATGCGTGCCACTTCGTCGATCCACGTGCTCCACAGGCCGCCGAGCCAGTACGCGTCGGCTTCCTTCGATTCGGGCGACGCATGGTCGAGGATGAACGGCTCCGCCGCGCTCTTGAACTGGCCCACGCGGAACAGGTGCACCTGCACGCCAAGGCGGTCGAGCATGTCCTTGTAGAACAGGCGATAGTTGGCGAGGCCGATGGCCATGACGCCGCCTTGCGGGTCGATATAGACCTTGTCGGCGTGCGCGGCCAGGTAGTACTGGCCCTGGTCCAGGCTGGCGGCCCAGACGAGTACGGGCTTGCCCGCCTTGCGGAAGCGATCGAGGGCGGCACCGACTTCGCGCAGCGCCGCGAAACCGCCGGCCTGCAGCTTGTCGGGGCGCAGCACGATGCGGCTGATGCGGTCGTCCTTGGCCGCGCTGTCGATGGCGCGGACGAGGTCGCGCACCTGCACCTGCTGCACACCGTCGCCCGTCATGCGGCCGATGGCGCGCGACAGCGGCTCCGCGCTGTACTGCTCGACCAGCGCACCCTCCGGCGCCAGCACCAGGACCGTGCGGTCGTCCACCTGCCCGGCCCGGCTGCCGAGGAACACGAGCAGCAGGAAGACGGCAAGGAGACCGAAGAAGAACGCGTTGAGGATCACCAGGCGGGTGATGTTCAGACCGCGGCCGAGGCCAAGCATGAAACGACCGAAGCCGCCACGCCGGCGCGGCGGGGGAACGGGCAGCGGACGGTCTGGCAGGGGCGGTGGCACGGCGTCGTAGCGATCCGACATCTAGGCGGTTCCTTCGGGATTGCGTGCAGCGTAACCCGTCGGACCGTTGGTATCACGTGTGGAATGGCATGGGCACCGCAGTGTCGGGATCGTTCCGCCAGTCGCCCTTCACGCTGCTGCGCCAGAACCTCGCAAAAAGGAGGATGGCCGCCATGCTGAGCCCGGCGATGAGGCCCATCCACATGCCGCGCGCGCCCATGTCCCGGTGGAACGCCAGCCACCAGCCGATCGGCATGCCCACCACCCAATAGGCGAACAAGGTGATGCCCATCGGCACGCGTGTGTCTTTCAGCCCGCGCAACGCGCCGTTCGACGCCACCTGGATACCGTCGGAGAACTGGAAGAAGCCGGCGAGCACCAGCAGTTGCGACGCCATCGCGATCACGGCCACGTCGCCGGTGTAGAGCCGGGCGATGGCTTCCGGAAACGCCAGCATCACCCCGGACGATATGAACTGCGTGACCAGCACCAGCGCGATGCCGGACAGGCCCGCGTAACGCACCCCCGCCACGTCCCGGCGTCCCGCCGCGTTGCCCACGCGCACCGTGATCGCCATCGACAGGCCCAGCGGAATCATGAAGGCGACGGACGCCACATTGAGCGCCACATGGTGACCCGCCGTGACCGTCTCTCCGAGGCGGCCGATCAGCAGCGCCACGGCAACGAACAGCCCTGCCTCCATGAGCAGGGTGACCGCCATCGGCAGGCCGATGTGCAGCAGCGGGCCGATCTTCCGGAAGTCGGGCTTCGCAAAATGGCCGCGCAGGTTGAGGTCGCGATAATTGCGATGCTTCAGCACGTAGATTGCGAAGCCGAGCATTTCCGCCCAGAGCACCACCGCCGTGGCGATACCGCTGCCGCGCGCACCCATGACGGGAAAGCCGAGCTTGCCGTACATGAGCACGTAGCCCAGCGGCGCCAGCAGGACCAGCCCGCCGAAGCTGAAGTACATCGACGGGCGCGGCATCGACAGGCCTTCGGACAGCCCGCGCAACGCGAAATAAGTGGTGAGCGCGGGCGCGGCGAAACAGATGGCATGCAGGAATGCCTCGACGTCCGGACGCATCGACTCCACCACCCCGAACAACGCCATCAGGGGCGAGGCATGCCACACGCCGATGCCGAGCAGCACGCCGAGCACCCATGCGATGTACAGGGCCTGGTGGAACACCGGGCCGACTTCGCCGCGACGTCCCGCACCGTCCAGCTGCGCCACCGTCGGAGGCACCGCCATCATCGTGCCGATACCGGTGACGATCGCGAGCACCCAGATGCTGGCACCGGTGACAACCGACGCCTGCGTGTGCGCCGCCTGGTGCCCGGCGAGCACCGCGTCGACGACGTTGGTACCGATGGCGGAGAGTTGCGCGACGATCATCGGCAGGGCCAGCCGTACGGTGGCGCCGATCTCCCGCCGCGCGCGGGCGCGGTCGATGGTCATGAGGCTGCTGGCGGTGGATGGCCGCCCATTGTAGCGGTTGCCGTGCCATCATCCGCAGCCGAAAGGGGAAACTCGGGGGAAGAAGCGATGAATCAATTGACGCCGTCGCCCGGCCTGCTCTGCGCCAATTGCGGCGAAGAGCTGAAGGGCGAGTTCTGCCACGCCTGCGGCCAGTCGATCCGCAGCGTGATCAAGCCGGTCTCGCACATGCTGGAGGACGCCGGCGACCTCTTCTTCCACATGGACGAACGCATCGTCCATACCTTGCCGCCGCTGTACACGAAGCCCGGCTTCCTCACCCTCGAATACTTCTCCGGGCGCCGGGTCCGCTACATCGCCCCGTTCCGGCTGATGTTCGTCTTCTGCCTGCTCGCCTTCTTCTTCATGCACCTGGCGATCAGCAACACCCATCTCGATGAAGGCCTCCACGTTGCCTCGCCGGGCAAGGACAACGTCGAGGCGCTGCACGCGGCAGACACGGCCGACGATGTGCGGAAGATCTACCAGGGACAGATGGACGAGTTGAACGCGGCCAAGGCGGATCCCGACCTTCCGGCCGCCGGGAAGGCCGCGATCGGGCTCAGCCAGCAAGTCGTCCTCGATGCCGCGAACCGCCGGCTCGCCGAATTGAAGGCCGAGCCCATCGCCCCCGGAACCAATGCGGAAACGGGCCTCAAACCGCGGCACCGGAGCGAGAACAGCTGGTTCTCCCGGACGACCACCATCGACATCGCCTGGCTGCCGGACGTGATGACCCGGCGCCTGGCCCTCGGCATCGCGCACTTCAAGGCCAACATCGCCCAGGTGATGGATGGTGGCCCCGGGAAGAGCGAGGCGATCCGCCGCATCATCGAGGGATTCTTTTCGGTGCTGCCGCAGACACTGCTGGTGATGATCCCGGTGTTCGCGCTGATCCTGAAGCTGTTCTATGTCTTCAAGCGCCGGCTGTACATGGAGCACGTGATCGTGGCCTTGCACAGCCATGCCTTCCTTTTCATTTCCCTGCTCGGGCTGATGCTGCTGGGATTCGCGAAGGCGGCGATCGAGCCCCATTTCGGACCGGCCGGGAAGGCGATCACCCTGGTCCAGGCAGCCATGTGGATCTGGATGCCCTTATACCTGCTGATCATGCAGAAACGGGTGTATCGGCAAGGGTGGCCGATGACCCTGCTGAAGTACTGGCTGATAGGCAGCGTCTATTTCTGGCTGGTACTTTTCGCCCTTTCCGTGGCCGCGCTCTTAGGTGCGGCGCACTAGGATTTTTTCCTAAGGGGCGGGGGGTTGTGCACAGGCGGGGGGCCCCCTTCGCGTTTGTCAAGAAGAAATGGAGGGGCGGTGAACAACCCCCACAAGCCCATCCATAAGTTATTGAAATGACGATACATTTCAGCTTGGTTAAAATGTACCCAAGCTAACCGGAATGGCCCAACCATGCGCCTTGGATGCCTTCCATCCGAGGCTCATCCACAGAGTTATCCACAGCGCTTGTGGATAACACGGAAAGCGGTCGCGGGGCGGGCACTTACAGCTTCTTCTTCCCTTCCGACACGTCATTCTTAGGCAAACCCATGTGCTACTGGTCAATCATTGACCAGCAGAATCGGCATCTCCCTATAAACTAGGCTCCGATGAACGCCGTTGTCCGCGTCGCCCTTCCGGTGCCTTTGCCGACCCTCTTCGACTACCTGCCGCCCCTGGACGGTCAGGCGCGGGCGGGTGCGCGGGTGCGGGTGCCGTTCGGGCGGGGCGAAATGGTCGGGGTGGTCGTGGATCCGGCGGCAGAGGCGGCCGTGGGCGCCACGCGGCTGAAACGGGTCGCGGAAGTCCTCGATCCCTTTCCCCTGCTGGACGACGAACTCATGGCCACCCTCGCATGGGCGGCCGACTACTGGGCAGGCGCGCCAGGAGAGGCCTTCGCCAACGCCTTGCCGCTGGCCCTGCGTGAGCCCCGGCCGTTACCGGCGACGGGACGCGAGGCGTGGACGCTTACGCTCCAGGGACGCTCGGCGCTCGATGCGGGCACTCGAAAGGGCGGCTCGGCCGCGTTCCTCGCCGCGCTCCGCGACGGGGCCCGCGCCGCGGACGACCTCACGCTGGCCATGCCCGGCTGGCGCGCCGCGGCCCGGCGGCTGCTCGAGGCTGGCCTCGTCGAGAGCATCCAGCTTGAAGGCACCTCCCTGCCGGTGTCTTCCGCGCCCGTGCCCGGCTTGAGCGACGAACAGACCGCGGCGGTCGCGGCGATCGGCGAGGGATTCGGCGCTTTCCACCCTTACCTTCTGGACGGTGTCACCGGCAGCGGCAAGACCGAGGTCTACCTGGCGCTCATCGAACGGGCGCTGGCCGAAGGACGGCAGACGCTGCTGCTGGTACCCGAAATCGGCCTTGCGCCGCAGACGGTCCGCCGCCTTCGCGAACGCCTGGGCGTGGCCGTCGAAGTGCTGCACTCGAACCTCGCCGAGGGCGAACGCGCGCGCGCGTGGCTGCGGGCGCGCGACGGCACCGCACGCGTGGTCCTGGGAACGCGTTCGGCGGTGTTCACCCCCCTGCCGCACGCCGGCCTCATCGTCGTCGACGAAGAACACGACCCGTCCTACAAGCAGCAGGAAGGGTTTCGCTATCACGCGCGGGACCTCGCCGTGGTCAGGGCGCGCACCCTGGGTGTGCCGGTGGTACTCGGTTCGGCGACGCCTTCCCTGGAGACGCTCGGCAACGTGCAAGCCGGCCGCTACACCCGGCTGCTGCTTCGGGCGCGGCCCGGTGCCTCGCAATCCACCCGTGTGCAGATCGTCGACATGCGTGCCCAGCGGCTCGACCATGGCCTGTCGCCTACCCTTGTGCATGCGGTGGCGGCGTGCGTCGAACGCGGCGAGCAGGCGCTCGTCTTCCGCAACCGGCGCGGATACGCCCCCGTGCTGCTTTGCCACGACTGCGGCTGGCACGCGGACTGCCCCCGCTGCGAGCGGCCCATGACCCTGCATGCGGGACGGCGGCGGCTCGTGTGCCATCACTGCGACAACACCGCGGCGGTCCCGTCCGCCTGCCCCGCCTGCGGCTCGGCAAACTTGAGCCCCCAGGGACAAGGCACCGAGCGGCTGGAGGAAGCGCTGGCCGAACGCTTCCCCGACGTTCCCGTCGTCCGCATCGACCGCGAGACGACGCGCAGGCGCGATGCCTTCGGCGACATTCTCGACGGCCTGCGCGAGGACAAGCCGGCGATCCTGGTCGGCACCCAGATGCTGGCAAAGGGCCACGACCTGCCGAACCTCACCCTGGTGGCTATTGTCGGGGTGGACGAAGGGCTCCACAGCGTCGATTTCCGCGCGGGCGAGCGGCTGGCCCAGCTGGTGGTCCAGGTCGCGGGCCGGGCCGGACGTGCCAGCAAGCCGGGCAGCGTGCTGTTGCAGACGCACCACCCCGACCACGCGATGTTGCACGCCCTGCTCCGCGGCGGTTACCCGGCCGTGGCCGAGGGTCTGCTGGAGGAACGCCGACTGCTCGACCTGCCCCCCTACTCGCACCAGGTGCTGCTGCGCGCCGATGCACTGGGACGCGCCGAGGTGGACGAGTTCCTCGCTCAAGCCCACGTGGCCATCGGCGACCCCGGCGACCTGCGGGTGGCAGGCCCCATGCCGGCGCCCATGCCGCTGCGCGCGGGCCGCTATCGCGGGCAGTTGCTGGTGGAGGCCGCCACGCGCGCGCAACTGCACGCCTTCCTGCGCCCGTGGCGGCAGGCCCTCGCCGCCTTGCCCGCGGCGCGCAAGGTACGCTGGTCGCTGGATGTCGACCCGATCGACCTTTATTGACTGAACCCAAACGTATGGATGCCTACATTTGCTCCGCGTTCGGCGCGACAATAGACGCCTTACCAGGTAACGGAACCCCCAACGTGACCAGCCAACTAGAACAGCTCCGCAAGATCACCACCGTCGTGGCCGACACGGGCGACTTCAATGCCATGAAAAAATACAAGCCGGAGGACGCGACCACCAATCCGTCGCTGCTCCTGAAGGCTGCCGGCATTTCCGAGTACGCCGGGTACATCGACGAGGCCGTGCAATGGGCGAAGTCGCAGAGCAACAGCCGCGACCGCCAACTCACCGACGCCGCCGACCGTCTTTCCGTCCTGTTCGGGCGCGAGATACTCAACATCGTCCCAGGGCGCGTGTCCACCGAGGTCGACGCCCGGCTCTCCTTCGACACTGATGCCTCCATCGAGAAGGCGCGCCGCCTCATCGCGTTCTACGAAGAAATCGGCATCAAGCGCGAACGCATCCTCATCAAGCTCGCTTCCACGTGGGAAGGCATCCGCGCCGCGGAGCAGCTGCAGAAGGAAAAGATCAACTGCAACCTCACGCTGCTCTTCAGCTTCGAACAGGCCGTCGCCTGCGCCGAAGCCGGCGTGTTCCTGATCTCGCCGTTCGTCGGCCGTATCTTCGACTGGTACGTCGCGAACACCGACAAGAAGGTCTACGCCCCGGCAGAAGATCCGGGCGTGCAGTCGGTGCGCCGCATCTACGACTGGTACAAGCTGCACGGTTTCGAAACCGTCGTGATGGGCGCGAGCTTCCGCAACATCGGCCAGATCCAGGCCCTCGCCGGTTGCGACAGGCTGACCATCTCGCCGGAACTGCTGAAGCAGCTGGACGAGACGAACGAACCGCTGCCGGTCGCCTTGAAGGACAGCGGCCGCCGCGAGCCGGCGCCGGCGAGGATCGACGAAACCAAGTTCCGCTGGGGCCACAACGAAAACGCCATGGCCACCGACAAGCTTGCCGACGGTATCCGCAAGTTCGCCGCCGACCAGCGCAAGCTCGAAGAGTTGATCGGCGCGAAGCTCTGACCGCGTCAGCGTCGATGCGATAAAAAAGGAAGGGGCCGAAAGGCCCCTTTTCGCGTATATCGGCGGATCGCCCCGGCCGGCGTCAAACGTGCCAGCCGCCGCCCAGCGCACGGACCAGCTGAACGCTCGCGCGTAGCTGCCTCGTCTCCAGGTCGATCACGCTGCGCCGTGCGTCCAGCGCCGCGGTCTGCGCCTGCACCACATCGAGGTAACCAACCGCGCCTTCGCGATAGCGGTTGAGCGAAAGGTCCACGGACCGTTGCGCCGCGTCGGCGGCGGCACGCTGGTCCACCAGCGCCGTGCCGAGGTCGCGCAACAGCGTGAGGTTGTCTTCCACCTGCGCGAACGCATTCAGCACCACCGACCGGTATTGCGCACCGGCCTCGTCGGTCGCGGCCTTCGCTTGTTCCACCGCGGCCTTGCGGCGGCCGCCGTCGAAGACGCTGAGCAACAGGGTGGGACCGATGGCCCAGAAACGGTTCGGTGCCGTGGCGATGCTTCCCCAGCGATCGCTCTGCCAGCCGCCCTGCGCATCGAGGGTCAGCTGCGGGAAGAACGCCGAACGTGCGATACCCACGCGGGCGTTGGCAGCGGCCGTGCGGCGTTCGGCAGCGGCAATGTCCGGGCGACGCTGGAGGATCGCCGACGGCACCTCCAGCGGGATCGTCGGGACCGTGACCTGCGCATCGTCCGTGGCGAGTGAAAAGCTCGACGCCGAATCGCCAACCAGCACGGCGATGGCATGCAACACCAGGCCGCGTTGCGCCTGGGCCTGGGTCAGCTGCGATTTCGCATTCGACAACTGCGTTTGTGCGCGCGCCACGTCAAGGCCCGACGCAATGCCGCCGTCGTGACGGGACTGGGTGAGCGCGAGGGCTCGCGTGAACGCGTCGATGCTCTCTTGCAGCACCTTGATCTGACGGTCGAAACCGTTGAGCTGGAGGTAACTGTCCGCGAGCTGGGCTTGCAGGCTCAACTGCACGGAGGCGAGGTCGGCGGCTGAAGCTGCCTGCTCCGCCGTGCCGGCCGTCACGCTGTCGCGCACGCGGCCCCACAGGTCCACTTCGTAATCCAGCTGGGCGCCGATGGTGTAGGAGTTGTAGTTGCTCGGAGACGTGGCGCCGCGCAAAGGCTTCGTGTCGGACTCGCGATCGCGCTGGCCGTTCGCGTTCAGGCCGATCTGCGGAAACAGCCCGGAACGCACTTGCCGCGTGAACGCTTCGGACTGTTCGTAGTGCGCGAGTGCGGCCGCCAGCGTGGCGTTGTTCTCCACCAGCCGTGCCTGCAGTTCGTCGAGGCGTCCGTCGCCGTAGAGTTTCCACCAGCCATTGCGATCCAGCTGGTCGGCAGGCTTCGCTTCCACCCAGGGGCTGTCCACGTTCGCATACTGCGGAGCCACCGGTACGTCCGGCGCCTTGTACGTCGGCGCGAGCGAGCAGCCGGAAAGACCCGCAGCGATAAGAACTACCCTGGCCATGTGGGAGCCGGCTCTGCCGGCGATCCCGCGGCAGCGGGCAGGCTTGTCGCGAGCACCCATCGCCGCTGAAGCGGCTCCCACATGAATTTCATGCCTTGGCATGGTCGCCGTCCGCTTTGGGCGCGTTCACGCGCACCGTGTCGCCGTCGGCAAGGCCGTCGGGCGGGCTCTCGATAAGGCGATCGCCTGCGGCAAGGCCCGAACCCAGCTGCACCGTCTTACCGAAATCGCGCGCGATGGTGACGACCTTGAAGGTCACCTTGTTCTGCGCGTCCACCGTGGCCACGCGCAGGCCCTTGTCGTCGAAGACAAGCGCGCTTGCCGGCACACGCAGCAGCGTGGCATCGGCCGGCAGGTCGAAGGTGACGCTGGCATATCCACCAGGCAGCAGCTTGCCGTCCGTGTTGTCGACCGAGACCTGCACCAGCGTCGTGCCCGAGGCCGCGTTGATCGCGGACGACGTGGATTCGACCGTGCCCGAGAACGTCTTGCCCGGGTATTCCGGCACCGTCAGCTTCACCGTCGCCCCCTCGCGAATCGAAGGTACGTAGTTCTGCGGCACGTTCACGTACATGCGCAGCTTGTGCACATCGGAGACGACGAACAATTCCTGCCCGCCGCCACCGGCATTGATCAAGGCGCCGACGTCGGTTTCACGCGCGGTTACTACGCCATCGAACGGCGCGACCAGCTTGGCGAAACCCTTCAACGCCTGGATCCGCTCGAGATTGGCTTGCGCCGCCTGCGCGAGCGCATGCTTCGCATCGTAGTCGCCCGTCTTCTCGTCCACCTCCTGGCGGGACACGGAATCGGAATCCCGCATGGCCTGCCAGCGCTTCGCGGTGGTGAGCGCCAGCGCCTCGTTCGCGCGCGCGCTGGCGAGATCGGCCTTGGCCTGCAGCAGTTGCTGGTCGAGGTCGGGTGTTTCGATCTCCGCCAGCAGCTGGCCGGCTTTCACCTTCTGGCCGATGTCGGCCTTCCAGTACTTCAGGTACCCGCTCGTGCGCGCGAAGATCGGCGCGCGCGCATAGGCCTGGAGCCGTCCGGGAAGATCCAGCTCGCCGCCACCCTGGCCGTTCTCCGGCGACACGAGGTTCACGGTAGGCACGGCCTGGGCGTCGGTCCAATCGCGCAGCTTGCGCGAGTCGTTCGCACGCGTCGCCACGCCGGCCACGACGATGGCGATGACGACGATGGCGGCGATGGTCGCGGCGAGGCGAAGCCGGCGCGGCGGGGGTTGGTGCAAGGTATCAGGCGACATGGACAGGCTCTCCGGAAACGTTCGCCGGGTTGGAAGACGGGTGGCCGCGACGGCCATGGACGATGCTGAAAACGATGGGCACGAAGAAGAGCGTGGCGGTCGTGGCGAAGATCAGGCCGCCGATCACCGCGCGGCCCAGCGGCGCGTTCTGCTCGCCGCCTTCGCCGAGGCCGAGGGCCATCGGCGCCATGCCGATGATCATCGCCAATGCGGTCATCAGTACCGGACGGAAACGGACGAAGCCGCCTTCGAGCGCGGCCTTCGCCGCGTCGCCGTGTTCCGCGAGCCGCTCGCGACAGAAGCTCACCACGAGGATCGAGTTCGCCGTGGCCACGCCCATGCACATGATGGCGCCGGTCAATGCGGGCACCGACAGCGTGGTGTGGGTGGCAAAGAGTATCCAGATGATGCCGGCGATGGCGGCCGGCAGCGCGGTGACGATCACGAACGGATCGCTCCACGACTGGAAGTTCACGACGATCAGCAGGTAGATCAGCACGATGGCGCCGAGGAGGCCGAGGATGAGGCCCGAGAAGGCGCTGTTCATCGTCTGCACCTGCCCGAGCAGCGCGGTGGTGGACGCCTTGGGCAGGAATTTCCGGTTGGCGTCGACGATCTTCTGGATGTCGGCGGCGACGGCACCGAGATCGCGGTCCTGCGTGGTGGCGAAGATCTCCACCATGGAATTGATGTTGTACTGGCTCACGACGGAACTGGTGGCCGTACGCGAAAGCGTCGCGAAGCCGCCGAGGATCTGCGCACCCGCGGTACCCGTGCTCGGGCTGATGGGTACGTTCTCCAGGTCCGGCAGGCTGTCGATACGGTATTGCGGCGTCTGCATCACGATCGGGTACGACACGCCGTTCTTCGGGTTGAGCCAGAACGTCGGTGCCACCTGGCTGGAACCCGCGAGGTTCACGCCCAGGCTGGCGGTCACGTCGCGTTCGGTGATGCCGACCTGCTGCGCACGGCTGCGATCCACGTCGACGTTGAACCCCGGGTTGGCCTGCGACTGCTGGATGCGTGCATCCGCAACACCGGGCACGCGGCGAATCTCGCGGAGCAGACGATTGGCGTAGGTAAAGTTGGCGGATACGTTCGGGCCGCGTATCTGCAGGTCGATCGGCGCCGGCGATCCGAAGTTGAGGATCTGGCTGATGATGTCGGCGGGCGGGAACGAGAACGTGGCGCCCGGGAACTGGCGTGGCAGCGTCTCGCGCAGCGTGCGCACGTAATCGGCGGTAGGCGCATGGCCCTCGTTCAGCGCGATCTGGATGTCGCCGTCCTGCGAGCCGATGGTGCCGGTGTTGTTGTACGCCGTGTTGATACCCGAGATCGGCTGGCCCATGTTGTCGACGACGGTACCCAGGTCCTGCCTGGGAATGACCTTGCGCACGGCCTCGTTGACCTCGGCGAACAGGCGGGCCGTTTCCTCCACGCGCGTGCCGATCGGGGCGCGCACGTGCATGAGGATCTGCCCGCCGTCCACGGACGGGAAAAAGTTGCGGCCCAGCATCGGCACCAGCAGGAACGACAACACCACGAAGCCGAGGAACCCGATGGTGAACACCTTGCGATGGAGCAGCGCCATTTCCAACAGCACGTGGTAGCTCGCACGTACGCTCTCGAAGCGCTTCTCGAAGCCGCGCTGGAAGCGGACGAGCGGGTTGCGCGACGCCTTGCCGTGCTCGCCGTGCGGATCGTCGTGGCTGTGCGGCTTCAGCAGGTACTTCGCCATCGTCGGCACCAGGGTGCGCGAGAGGATGAAGGACGCGATCATCGCGAACATCACCGCTTCGGCCATCGGCACGAAGAGGAACCGCGCCACGCCTTCCAGGAAGAACATCGGCACGAACACGATGCAGATGCACAGCAGCGACACGAACGCCGGCGTCACGATCTGCGCCGCGCCGTCGAGGATGGCCGTCTCGACGTCCTTGCCCTGCTCCAGGTGCCAGTTGATGTTCTCGATGGTGACCGTGGCATCGTCCACCAGGATGCCGACAGCAAGCGCGAGACCGCCGAGGGTCATGATGTTCATCGTCTCGCCCACCGCGGACAGCGCGGCGATGGAGCCGAGGATCGCCAGCGGGATCGACGTGGCGATGATCACCGTGGAGCGCCAGCTGCCCAGGAAGAGCAGGATCATGAGGCTGGTGAGCGCCGCGGCGATCACGCCTTCGCGGGCCACGCCTTCGATCGCGGCACTGACGAACAACGACTGGTCGCCGATCGGCGCGATGGTGAGGCCTTCCGGCAGCGCATCCTTCATTTCGGCGACGCGCTGCTTGATGCCCGCGATGATCGCCAGCGTGGATGCCGAGCCGTTCTTCATCACCGTCATCAGCACGGAGCGGCTGCCGTCGACGTGCACGATATTGGTCTGCGGCGGCGAGCCGTCGCGCACCTGCGCCACGTCGCGGATATACACCGTGGCGCCGTTGGCCACCTTCACCGGCAGGTTGCCCAGTTCGTCGATGTCGGAGGGCGAATTGTTGAGCTGCAACGTGTATTCGTAGCTGCCGATCTTCTGCGTACCCACGGGCGTGATCAGGTTCTGCGCCGCGAGCGCGTTGGCGACGTCCTGCGCCGACAGTCCACGCGCTTGCAGGGCCTGCGGATCGATGTCGATCTGCACCTGGCGCGTCTTGCCGCCGAACGGGTATGGAATGGACGCGCCGGGCACCGACACCAGCTGGGGACGGATGATGTTCTGGCCGAGGTCGGCGAGGTTCTGCTCAGTGAGGCCCTTGCCCGACAGCGCCAGCTGGATGATCGGCACCGTCGAGGCGTTGTAGTTCAAGATCAGCGGCGGTGTGCTACCCGGCGGCAACTGCTTGAGCAGGGTCTGCGCCACCGCCGTCACCTGCGCGTTCGCGGTACGGATGTCCACCGTCGGCTGGAAGAAGATCTTGACGATGCCGAAGCCCTGGAGCGAGTTGGCCTCGATGTGCTCGATATCGTTGACGGTGGTGGTCAGCACGCGCTCGAACGGCGACGACACGCGACCGGCCATCTGGTCGGCGGGCAGGCCGGTGTACTGCCAGACCACCGCGATCACCGGGATCTTGATGTCCGGGAAGATGTCCGTCGGCGTGCGCAGCGCGGAAAGCGGGCCCACGATGAGGATCAACAAAGCGAGGACGACGAAGGTATACGGCCGCGTGAGCGCGATCCGGACGATGCCAATCATGGGGGGACGGGTTCCGAGGCGTGTTTGCGTCGGCGCGAATTTTGCGCCGCCGCACGCCGCGGGCGTAGTTAAGATTTATTTAGGCGTTCGCCGGACAGGTGACCGAGAAGACCGCGCCACGTTCGTTGCCGCCCACCGACAGCGAGAACCCGTGCAGCCGCACGATGGCACTCACGATGGCGAGGCCGAGGCCGCACCCCGGCTTCGAACGCGTCTCGTCGCTGCGGTAGAAACGCCGGAACACGGCTTCGCGCTCGTCGGGCGGAATGCCGGGGCCGGTATCGGCGATGTCCACGCGCGCGCCGCCGTCGGCATCGGTCGACGCCACCAGGCGCACGGCGCCGCCGTCGGGCGTGAACTTGATCGCGTTGCCGACAAGGTTGGCGAAGGCTTCGAACAGCAGGTGCGGGTCGCCTCGCAACGACGGCAACCGGCCGAGTTCCAGCTCGAAACGTTGTCCGCGGTCCTCGGCCAGTGGCGCGTAAAACTCGTGGACATTGCGCAGGACGCTGCCCAGGTCCATGTTCTCGAAGCAGGCGCTGCGCTGCCTGTCTTCGAGCTCCGAGACACGCAGCAAGGCGCGGAAGCGCGCAAGCACCGTGTCGATCTCGGCGACACACGCATCCAGTTGCTCGCCCTCCGGCCGGCTCTCGAATTGCTGTTGCAGGCGGTACAGGCGCGTGCGCATGCGCGTCAGCGGCGTGCGCAGGTCATGGGCGATGTTGTCGGTAACGCCCTTCACTTCCCCGAGGAGCCGTTCGATCTCCGTCAGGGTGGTATTGACCGTCCCCGCGAGCAGATCGACTTCGTCGCCGAAGCCGCTCACGGGAAGGCGCACGCTGAGGTCGCCCTCGCGAATGGGCTCCATCGCCTGCTGGATGGCGCGGATGCGACGGGCGGGACCGCGCGCGATCAGCACGCCGCCCAGTACGCCGGGAATGAGCGTGAGCGACAGGCCCCAGAGGAGTCCGCGCCGGATGATCGTGCCGACGCCGTCGATGGTGGAGCTTTCCTTCGCCACGACGAGGCGCGTGCCATCCGGCAATTCGTGGAAGAGCCCGCGAACGCGCGCCGTGGCCTTGCGCGCGGTGCTGTCGAGGCTCGCGCTGATCGAACGGGCCGTGCCGTCTTCGTCCAGGTCCTTCGGCATCGCGGCGATGTTGCCCGCGAGGTGCCGGCCCTGTGCGTCGAACAGGCCCATCCACATGGCGCCTTGCACGTCGATGCGGCTGGCGGCGTCCACGGTGGCGCGCATGTCGCGCGGCGCGGTGCCTTCCAGGTAATGGACGCGCGACGCCAGCATCTGGTCGATCACGCCGGACAGGTAGCGCGAGGTTTCCCACTGCACGATGCCAAGGAGCACCACGCACCAGATGGCGAACAGCGCGCCATAGATGATGATCAGGCGCGAGGTGGCGGAACGCCAGGCGTCAGTCAGCGGGCGCAAGGACGTATCCCGAGCCGCGCACGGTGCGGATGAGCGGTGAATGGCCGGCGCCGTCGATCTTGCGCCGCAGCCGTCCGATATGGACGTCGATCACGTTCGTGCCCGGATCGAAATGGAAGCCCCATACGTGTTCGAAAATCATCTGTCGCGTCACCACCTGCCCCGCGTTTCGCATCAGGAATTCCAGCAGGCGGAACTCCGTGGGCAGCAGGGTGAGCTCCTGGCCGCGGCGCTGCGCGTTATGGCGGACCAGGTCGAGTTCGAGGTCGGCCACACGCAGGCGCGTTTCGTTCGGACCCTGGCGACGCCGGCGCAGCAGCACCTCGGCACGCGCCGCCAACTCGTCGGGCGAAAAGGGCTTGGTGAGGTAATCGTCGCCGCCCGCACGCAACCCGCGCACCCGTTCATCCACGTCGGACAGCGCGCTGATCATCAGCACGGGTGTGTCCACGGCGTGCTGGCGCAGTTGGGAGACCACGTCGATGCCGTCCATGCCGGGCAACATGCGATCCAGTGTGATGATGTCGTAGCCGTCGGCGAGCGCCCGCGCGAGGCCTTCGCGGCCGTCGGACACCCAGTCGGCGGTCAGGCCGTGCGCACCCAGTTCCGCGACGATGTCGCGCGCGGTGACCTCGTCGTCTTCGATGACCAGCGCCCGGGGCATCCTGGTTCTGCTCCTGCCGGTAGGACAAAGGAAAACGGCCTCGCGAGGGAGGCCGTTTCCGATCTTACGCCGAACCGCGGTTTCAGGCGGCGATGGCGACGCGCATCTTCTTCATGGCATTCGCTTCGATCTGGCGGATACGCTCGGCCGAAACGCCGTACTCGTCCGCAAGATCCTGCAGCGTGGCCTTGTTGTCTTCGGCCAGCCAGCGGCGCTGGATGATGTCGCGCGAGCGATCGTCCAGGTTGCCGAGTGCCGACGACAGCGCGCCCATCTGGTTGTTGCTGGCATCTTCCTCGGCGAGGTTGTCGTACGGGTCGGCGCCTTCGTCGACGAGGAACGCGGCCGGAGCCGGCTTGTCGTCATCGTCCGCGTCGGCCGGGGCTTCGAAGCCGATGTCACGGCCCGAGAGACGGGATTCCATCTCGCGCACGGTGGCTTCCGGTACGCCCAGGTCGTTCGCGACCACGCGCACTTCCTCCGCGTTCATCCAGCCCAGGCGCTTCTTGCTCTTGCGCAGGTTGAAGAACAGCTTGCGCTGCGCCTTGGTGGTGGCGACCTTCACGATGCGCCAGTTGCGCAGGATGAACTCGTGCATTTCGGCACGGATCCAGTGCACGGCGAAGCTGACCAGGCGAACGCCCTGGTCCGGGTCGAAGCGCTTCACGGCCTTCATCAGGCCGATGTTGCCTTCCTGGATGAGGTCGGAAAGCTGCAGGCCATAGCCGTTGTACCCGCGGGCCACGTGGACCACGAAACGCAGGTGGGACATCACGAGCTGCTTGGCGGCGTCGAGGTCGGCGTCGTCACGGAAGCGGCGCGCCAGCGACTGCTCCTCGTCAAGGCTGAGCACCGGAATGCGATGGACGGCCGAGATATAGGAATCCAGACTGCCAACGACGCTCGGTAGCCCGTAGTTACGGGTGGCGAGGGCTTGGGACATGTGTGGAACCTCCTGAAAGTCTTGTACGCAGATTAGCAGTCCCGGAATGAGAGTGCTAAGTCGGCCCGAAGTTCATCGGTTAACTGTACGCAATGGTACAGAAATAGGTCCGGCATGTCCAGAGGATGCTATGGCCGGTTTATGTGCCGTACGGGGCGGGGCGTATCGAGTAGCGGAGATTAACAGCTAAGAACTTATTATTATTGGAGATATGGCGACTGTTAGATGCCTTAGGCAACCAGGTCGACCTTTGCAGGCAGCGACCAGTCGATGGGCGGTTTGCCGCGCGATTCCAGATAGGCGTTCGCTTTCGCGAAGTGGCCGCAGCCCATGAAGCCGCGATGCGCCGACAGCGGCGAGGGGTGCACGCTGCGCAGGACGAGGTGACGCTTGCCGTCGATCAGCTGGCCTTTCCGCTGGGCGTGACTGCCCCAGAGCATGAAGACCAGTCCCTCGCGCTCGCGGTTGAGGGCATCGACGGCCGCATCGGTGAAGCCCTCCCAGCCCCTGCCCTGGTGCGAGCCGGCGTTGCCGGCCTCCACGGTCAGTACCGCGTTCAGGAGCAGCACGCCCCGGTCGGCCCACGGGGTGAGGCAGCCGTGGTCGGGACGCGGGATGCCGAGGCAGTCCTCGATCTCCTTGAACATGTTCTGCAGCGATGGCGGCACGCGCACGCCCGGGCGTACCGAGAAGCTGAGGCCGTGGGCCTGACCGGGCCCGTGGTACGGGTCCTGGCCGAGAATGACGACGCGCACGTTGTCGAACGGCGTGTGGGCAAAGGCATTGAAGATGTCGGGACCCGGGGGATAGATCGTCTTGCCCTGTGCCTTTTCGCTGCGCAGGAATTCCGACAGCGCCAGCATCTCGGGGCGATCCAGGTACGCGCCGATCCGGGCTTTCCAGGAGGGCTCCAGCTTCACCCTGTCGTTCAATGCGCTGCCCTCTCGCGCAGGTGCAGGGCGACGCGAAGCTGGAAAAGCAGCTTCGTGATGAGCAGTTTTTCCTCGACGGGCTTTTCCACGAGGTCGTTCGCCCCGGCACGCAGGAGCGCGGCCTGGTTCGCGGGGTTTTCGTCGCCGGTCATGACCAGCGTGGGCAGCTGCCCCTTGCCGTAGCCGAAGTCGTTGCGGATGCGCTCGACGAGATCGCCGCCGGTGAGTTCGCCCTTCAGGCTCACATCGGTCAGCACCACGTCGGCACCGACCTCGCCGCGCTCGCGCGCCTGGCGCAGGTGCTGCAGCGCGTCTTCGGCACTGATGACGTGGTGCACCGTGAGGCCGTATTTCTCCATCATCCGGCGCGTGGCCAGGGCCACCACGCGGCTGTCCTCCACATAGAGCACCTCGCCCTCGGCGCCACCCTCGGGCCGCACGTACCCGCGAATGAATTCCGCGAGCGCGCCGAAGCCGAGGGACTTGTCGAAGTAATCGGTCACGAACTCGCCGAGTTCCCGCCGGTGCAGGCGCTGCTCGACATCGCCCGACACGACGACGATCGGCATGTAGATCTGCGGTGCGGACTCGCGCACGAAGCGGGCCACGTCGAGCCCGTCCATGTCGGGCAGGCGCAGCGCCACGGTGACGAAGTCGAAGACGCCGCGTTGCAGTTCGGTCTGGGCCTCCGCGCCGGTGGCGGCTTCCACGATCTCCACGCCCGGCACCTCGGCGGTGACCACCCGTGAGATCAGCTGGCGCACGACCTTCGAGCCGTCCACCAGGAGAATGCGCGGCGTCGCGCCGGCCACGCCCGAACCGATGTGAGATGCCACCCCCGCCCCCTTTAACCTGCCGCGGCGCGGCGTATCTGCCGCGCGCTGACCAGTCGCGCACCGAGCCACCCGAGCACGGCCGAGGCGAAGGGTACCGAAAGCAGCAGCCAGGCGGGGAGACCGCCGAAGCTCACGCTGCCGTCGTAGGCCGCGGCCAGCCGCCCGACTGGCCCGGCCATGGCCAGTTCCAGCACCACGGCCAGCACGACAGCCAGCACGCCGGCAAGGAAGCCCAGCCAGATGCCGGCGTAAAGGTAAGGGCGGCGAACGAAGGGACGGCTGGCGCCGATGAGGAGGAGCACGCCGATCTCCGCGCTGCGGCTCTGGATGTCGACCCGGATCGTGTTGCCCACGACCAGCAGTGCGGCAACGCCGAGCAGCAACGCCAGGAGCGCGACGGCCCGGCTGCCGACGCCCACCAGGGCATCGAGACGCTGCCGCCAGGCTCCGGTGTCCTGCACCATGTCGACACCCGGCGTCGCCTTCATCGACTCGACGAGGCGGCCCACGTCCTCCGCCGACAGGCCCGGTTTCGGTTGCACGGACAGCACGTAAGGCAGGGGGTTGGCGTCCAGCGACTGCAAGCTGCCCGAGAACCCCTGCACTTCGGCAAGTTCGGCGAGACCGTCCTTCGGCGTGCGCACGACGATGTCCGCCACTTCGGGGCGGCCGCGCAGGGCGGATGCCGCGGTTTCCGCCATGGCGGCGTTCTGCCCTGGCCTCATGAAAGCGCTAATGGACTGGTTGCGCCCGAGCGCGTCGCCCATCCGCTGCACGTTGCCGAGCAGCAGGTAAAAGGTGAGCGGCAGGGCCAGCGCCACGCCCATCACGGCCACCGTCAGCAGCGTACCGAGCGGCCGCGAGCCGAGACGACGCAGGCTGATGGACAGGCTCCAGGCGTGGTGTTCGCGCCAAGCGCCGACCTTTCGCGACTCGCTGCGGCGTGTCTTCTCCGGTTCCTGGGCCCGGCGGGTTTCGCGCACCGTGTTCATACCACCTCCGTGGCGGGCACGTCGGCGACGAGCTTGCCGTGGTCCAGGACCACGACCCGCTTCTTCATGCGCTTGATCAGCATGAGGTCGTGGCTGGCGACGAGCACGGCGGTGCCGACCGCCTGGAATTCCGCGAACAGGGTCATGATCTCCATCGCCAGCTGCGGATCGAGGTTACCGGTGGGTTCGTCGGCGATGAGCACCGCCGGTTTGGCCACGATGGCGCGTGCGATGCCCACGCGCTGCTGCTCGCCGGTCGACAGCGCCTCGGGCAGCTGCTTCTCGTAGCTGAGCAGGCCCACTTTCTCGAGCGCGGCACGCACGCGACGGCCGCGGTCGGCAGGTGCGACGCCGCCGATGATCAACGGCAGTTCCACATTGGCGAAGACGGTACGGTCGAGCAGCAGGCGATGGTCCTGGAAGACCATGCCGAGCTTGCGCCTCACCTTCGGGATATCGCCCGCGCGCACCGTGTTGAGTTTCTGGCCGTCGAGCGTGACCACACCGTTGGTCGGGCGCTCGATCATCGCCAGCAGCTTCAGCAGCGTGCTCTTGCCGGCACCGGAGTGCCCGGTGACGAAGGCCATTTCGCCCGCGTCGACGTGGAACGACACATCGGTAAGGGCCTGGTGACCGCCCTCGTACCGTTTGCTCACCAGATCGAAACCGATCACCGCGTTACCCGTTGGCTCGTGAATCTCCAGAGGATAAGGGATGTGGTGGAGGTTTTGCGGCCGGGTGGTCCAGGTAGTTCATGTAATTGTGGGAGCCGCTTCAGCGGCGATCCCGCGGCAGCGGGCAGGCATGCCGCAAGTACCTATCGCCGCTGAAGCGGCTCCCACAGAAAGCAGGTTCTACATGACGCCTCAGCGGCCGCCGAACAGGCGGCCGATGCGGCGCAGGAGGCCTACCTTTTCCTTCACCGGCGGAGCGGCCGGCGGCGGCGCCGACGCCGGGCGGCTGGCGGTGACCTGGCGCGACGGACGGCGGTTCGGATTGGACTGGCCTTCGGCGTGGCGCGGCGCGCCCTGCTTCGGGCTGTCCGCGCGAGCGGCGTTCGCACCCGACGTGGCCTGGCCGTTGGTCTCGGCACCTTCGCGCGCGCCACGGCCGCGGCCGCCACGACGGCGGCGACGCTTCTTCATGGCGCCTTCGGCGGCCATCGCTTCCGTGGCGGCAGGCAGGTCGGCCACGGTCTCGGCGACCACGACGGTCTTCATCGGCACTTCCGTCGGCGACGCGGACGCGGCCGGGCGATCCTCGCGCGGCGGACGCGGACGACGTTCGCGGCTGCCCGGGCGGTCGCCCGAACGCGAGCCGCCACGGCCGTCGCGGCTGCCGCGGCCGCCCTTCTCCGGCGGTGCGCCACGCGTGGGGATGTGGCCACCGGTGTCGTTCGGATCGTCGATTTCGTCCTGGACGCCGTCGGCGCGCGGACGCGGCGCCGGCATCACCAGCATCTTCGCTTCGATCGAGGCGGTGGGAATCTTCTGGTTGATGTAGGTCTCGATGTCCGGCAGGCCCATGGCGTAGAGGTCGCAGGCGAAGCTGATCGCGTCGCCCTCGGCGCCCAGGCGGGCCGTGCGCCCGATACGGTGGACGTAGTCCTCCGCATCCTGCGGCAGGTCGTAGTTGAACACGTGGCTGACGGCCGGGATGTGCAGGCCGCGGGCAGCGACGTCGGTGGCCACGAGCAGGTCGATCTGGCCGTCCTGGAAGCGTTGCAGGAGCTTCTGGCGCTTGATCTGCGGCACGTCGCCGGAAATGGCGCCCACCCGGAAGTTATGCCGCTTGAGGCGGTCGGTGATGCGCTCGGCGGCGGCCTTGGTGTTGACGAAGATGATGCTGCGCTCGGCCTTGCTCTCTTCCAGCAGGTTGAACAGCAGCGGCATCTTTTCTTCCTTCGAGGGGAAGTAGACGACCTGGCGGACGCGGTCGGCGGTGACGTTTTCCGTCTCCACCACCAGCTTCTCGGCCTCGTGCATGTGCTCGTAGGCCAGCTCCAGCACCCGGTGGCTCAGCGTGGCCGAGAAGAGCAGGACCTGGCGCTTCTCGCGGGCCGGCAGGCGGCGGAAGATGAAGCGCACGTCCTTGATGAAGCCGAGGTCGAACATGCGGTCGGCTTCGTCGATGACCATGACCTCGACGCTGCCGAAGCCGAACACGTCCTGCTTGTGGTAGTCGAGCAGGCGGCCCGGCGTGGCGATGATGATGTCGCAGCCGTCGCGCAGCTGCTGGCGCTGCTTGTCGTAGTCCACCCCGCCGTAGATCAGGGCGCTGCGCAGGCCGGTGGCCTTGCCGATGGTCTGGAAGTCCTTCTCGATCTGGATGGCCAGCTCGCGGGTGGGCGCGATGATCAGGGCGCGGGGGTCGGAATCCTTGCGGTCCGGGTGGGCCGGATGCTTCAGGAGGCGATCCATGAGCGCGACGAGGAAGGCGAAGGTCTTGCCGGTGCCCGTCTGGGCCTGGCCGGCGACGTCGCGGCCGTTGAGGGCCACGGGAAGGGTCAGCGCCTGGATCGGCGTGCAGCGGGTGATCCCGGCGGCGGCGAGGCCTTGCTGGAGCAGCGGATGCAGGTCGAGGTTTTCGTAGAAGACGTCGGTGAGAACGGTTTGGGACATGTTGGAAGATGGGCCTGGAGACTCGCGCCGCACGGTGCGGCGCCGTCCCGGCGGCATGAGGAGCCCGCGGGACAGGGAGGGTCCGGCCGGGTCACGGGAGTGTCGGGAAGCGGCCGGATGCCATGCCGGCGGCGCCTGCGACGCGCCCGGCGCGCGAAGGCCGGAAGCGGAGGTGGTCGCACCCGAGGGTTCCCGCTGGCATAGGTGAACCGGCTGCGAGAACCGGTTTACCTATGTCAACGGAAACCACCCGCCGGCAACCTTGAATTGCTTGAATCGCGCCCCTAGTTCGGTTGGAATGAGGGCCGCCGGCCGCAATGGCCAAGACCTTCGGTTCCGGTTGGACCCGCGACATGGGGCTCCTTAGTGTAGCCGATGAGAGCGTCACGGTCGTCAACCCCCTATTCACCCTTCCTTGGAGACCCCGGTGAGCGAAAAGATCACCCACACGAGCGACGCTGCGTTCCAGAAGGACGTCCTCGAGTCCGATACCCCCGTCCTGCTCGACTTCTGGGCCGAATGGTGCGGTCCCTGCAAGTCGATCGCGCCGGTCCTCGACCAGTTGGCGGACCAGTACGAAGGCAAGCTCAAGATCGTCAAGATCAACATCGACGATAACCAGCAGACGCCGCGCCAGTTCGGCGTCCGCGGTATCCCGACCCTGATGGTGTTCAAGGGCGGCAAGGTCGAGGCGACGCAGATCGGCGCCGTCGGCAAGAGCCAGCTCGACCAGATGATCCAGAAGGCGATCTGATCGCCCTGTTCCACCCAGCCGCCGCGTGGGGCGCTTTACGCAGCGCCTCACGCGATGCTAGGCTCTAGGCGTTCGCCGGGACACCGCTTGTCCCCCTGCCGCGAACCCTCTCCCCTTCTTCTTCCAACGGCGCCCCGTGAGGTTTGCCCGTGTCCGATATCGAAACCAAAGAATCCATCGACGCCAAGGGCGCCGGCGACCAGCCTGCGACCGAACCGCGTCCCCGCGGCCGCCGCAAGGCACCGGCCGCAGAAGCTCCCGCTGTAGAGGCGAGCGCACCCGCGCCGGCTCCCGTGAAGCCGGCTCCGGCACCCGCCCCGGC
>NZ_JBNDHZ010000054.1:0-29935 GCF_056755355.1 Luteibacter sp. HAY1-4A | reverse complement strand
CCCTATCCCCGCCGAATCGCCCGTCGCGGCGACGCCGGCGAACACCCCCTCGAAACGAAGGAGACAGGCATGATCACCCGCAAACTCGGCAAGCACGGCCCGGAGGTTTCCATCCTCGGCCTCGGCTGCATGGGCATGAGCGAGTTCTACGGCACCGGCGACGAGAAGGAATCCGTCGCCACGCTCGAACGCGCGCTCGAACTGGGCATCACGTTCTGGGACACGTCCGACGCCTACGGGCCGCACACGAACGAGGAACTGCTGGGCCGCACGTTGCAGGGCCGTCGCGACAAGGTGTTCCTTGCCACGAAGTTCGGCATCGTCCGCGATCCCGCCGATCCCATGAAGCGCGGCATCAGCGGCCGGCCGGAGTACGTGCGGCAGTCCGTGGAAGGCAGCCTCCGCCGCCTGAAGACCGACTACATCGACCTCTACTACCAGCATCGCGTGGATCGCACCGTGCCGATCGAAGAGACCGTGGGGGCGATGGCGCGTCTGGTGGAGGAAGGCAAGGTGCGCCACCTCGGCCTGTCCGAGGCGTCTGCCGAGTCGATTCGCAAGGCAGCGGGCGTCCACCCGATCACCGCGTTGCAGAGCGAATACTCGCTGTGGACACGCGATCCCGAGACCACGGGCACCCTGGCGGCATGCCGCGAGAACGGCGTGGCGCTGGTGGCGTACAGCCCCCTGGGCCGCGGTTTCCTCACCGGCGCCATCACGAAACCGGAGGACTTCGCCGAAGACGACTATCGTCGCGTCAATCCGCGTTTCACCGGAGAGAACTTCGCGAAGAACCTCGCCATCGTCGACAAGGTGAAGAAGTTCGCATCCGACAAGGGCTGCACGCCGGGCCAGCTGGCCCTCGCCTGGGTCATCGCCAAGGGCGACGACATCGTGCCCATCCCCGGTACGAAGCGGGTGAAATACCTGGAGGAGAACGCCGGGGCGGTGGACGTGAAGCTCAGTCCTGCCGAAGTGGCCGAGATCGACGCCGTCTTCCCGCCGGATGCCGCGGCCGGCGACCGTTACGCCGCCAACATGATGGGCTCGATCAACGCGTAAGTCCTTGTCGGCGTAAGGCCTTATAATGGCGGTTTGTTCGCAGCAGCAAACCGCCATGTCGTCCCCCGAACATTCGCCGCTGGGCAAGTCCACCGTCTACGCCGACCGCTACGACGCGGGGTTGCTCTTCCCTATTCCGCGCCAGGGCAAGCGGGACGAGATCGGCGTCTCCGGCACCGCCCTCCCGTTCCACGGCGTCGACATCTGGAACGGTTACGAGCTGTCCTGGCTCGACGCACGCGGCAAGCCCGTGGTGGCCGTGGCGGAATTCCGCTTTCCGGCGAACACACCCAACATCGTGGAATCGAAGTCGTTCAAGCTGTATCTGAACGGCTTTGCCCAGGAGCGCATGGCGGACGCGGCGCGCGTGCACGACACCTTGGTTCGCGACCTCTCCGCCGCCGCCGGCGGCCCCGTGACCGTGACGCTCCGGTCGCCGGGCGAGCTCGACGGCACGACGCTCGGCGAGCCCGAAGGCGTCCTTCTCGACGCGCAGGAACTGGACTTCGACAGCTACGGCCCGCCCCGTGCCGAGTTCCTCGGCACGCACGAAGGACACGTGCGCGAGGTGCTGGTGTCGCACCTGTTGCGGTCCAACTGTCCCGTCACGGGCCAGCCGGACTGGGGCAGCGTGCAGATCGCCTACACCGGCCGGCCGATCGATCGCGCGGGGCTGTTGCGCTACCTCGTCTCGTTCCGTAACCACAGCGAATTCCACGAGCAGTGCGTCGAACGCATCTTCATGGATCTCAGCGCGTGCTGCACGCCGGAAGCGCTGTCGGTGTACGCGCGCTATACGCGCCGTGGCGGCCTCGACATCAATCCCTTCCGAAGCACCGATCCGGCTTCCGTCCCCGGAAACCCGCGCGGTGCGCGGCAATAATGAATAAGGCGCGTTCATGCATTCTTCATTGATCTTGCCTTTAGTTGTGTAGCCTGTACCCTGCGGCGGCCGAGGGGGTTGCCCTCTCCAATGCCTCGTTAGAACCCGACACGCCATCCCGGAATCCAGAACATGAAGCTTTCCTTCCGCTCGTCCGCCCTCTGCACGGCCACCGTCGCCGGCCTTCTGGTCCTCACCGCCTGCGGCAAGAAGGAAGAGCAGCAGAACACCGCGCCTGCAGCCGCCTCCACGGCACCGGCCGCGCAGGCCCCCGCGACGGCGCCGACGGCGACCGCTCCGGCCGCCACGGGCACCGCTGCAGCTGCGGCCACCCCGGCCGCACAGGCGCCGGCCGCGCAGCCTGCCCCGGCCGCTCCCGCCGCGGCTGCCGACACGCTGAAGGTCGGCTCCGTCACGCTCGGTAATGCCGTCGGCAGCGACAAGAAGGTGGCGAAGGAAAAGACCACTTTCGCCCCGACCGACAAGACCATCTACGCCTCGGTCGCCACCGAGGGCACCACGGCCGGCGCCACGCTGAATGCCAAGTGGACCTACCAGGACGGCGACACCACCACGACCGTCAGCGACATCAGCCAGTCGATCAGCACCGACGGCCCGGCGGTCACCACGTTCAAGATCCAGAACCCGAACGAGTGGCCGGAAGGCAAGTACAAGGTCACCGTCTCGCTCAACGGCCAGGCCGTGGGCAACGAGGCGTTCGAGGTCAAGAAGAAGTAAGACCCGCCACGGCGGTCGACGAGAAGGGCGCGGCGCGAGCCGCGCCTTTTTTATTGGCGGGACACGACGGGCGACGCTGCTAGAATCGGCCCCGACATGCTCATCGTGACCCGCTCCATCGCCATTCCCGACGCCGAACTGGTCGAACGCTTCATGCGCGCCGACGGACCGGGCGGGCAGCACGTGAACCGCACGGAAAGCGCGGTGGAACTCCGCTTCGACGTGGCCGGCTCGCCGTCGTTGCCTGACGACGTACGCGCCCGGGTGCTCGCCCGCCGAGACCGCCGCATGACCGATGCCGGCGTGCTCGTGATCCAGGCGCGCCGATTCCGCGACCAGGCGCGGAATCGGGAAGACGCCCGCGAGCGCCTGGCCGACGTGCTGCGCGAAGGCACCGTGGTGGCCCGGAAGCGCGTGGCGACGAAGCCCACGCGCGCGTCGAAGGAACGCCGCCTTGCCGGCAAGGCGCAGCGCTCGCATACGAAGAAGACGCGCTCGCGCGACTGGAGTCGCGAATGAACGCCACGCCGCCGCGGCTCCCGCCGCATGCACCGTCGCTACCCGATTCGTGGTGGAAGAGCTTCTGCCGCTGGGCCATCGGCCTCAGCGGCTGGCGCGTCGTCGGCGATCTTCCGAACCTGCCGAAGCTCATCCTGATCGGCGCACCGCACTCGTCCTATTGGGACGGTGTATGGGGCCTGCTGATGAAGTCGGCGCTCGGCCTCGACCTGGGCGTGATGATCAAGCGCGAAGTGCTCAACGGACCCTTCGGACCGGTTGTGCGCCGGCTGGGCATGATCCCCATTGATCGCTCGGCAGCCACCAACGTGGTGGACCAGATGGTGGCCCGTTTCGCAAGCCACGAAAAGATGTGGCTCGGCATCACGCCGGAAGGCACACGCAAACCCGTGAAACAGTGGAAGTCGGGTTTCCTTCGCATCTCGCGCGCGTCCGGCATCCCCATCCAGCCGATCTTCATCGACTATCCGACCAGGACCTTCACCGTAGGCCCCCTGGTCGAAGCCACGGACGACACCGACGCAGACATGGCGCGCATCCGCGCCATGTTCGCCGGGTATCGCGGCAAGCATCGCAACGTGTAGTTCCGACCGTCGCCTACGTCAACACGGGCCACTTCGCAGCGATGATCCGACGTGCATCGCGCCGTGGAGCACAACGTCTCAGCGCTCGGAGTGCCCCGACTCATCGTAGTCGCGATGCGTCAGCAATCCCGGGCGGATGAGGTCGATGAAGGCGCGCGCTTCCGCGCTGAGGAATTTCCCCTTCCGCATAACCACGCCGTAGCTGCGTTGCGGGAAGTAGCGGCGCAGGTTGCGCACCACGAGTCGCTGCTTGTCCGCTTCCGTGATGCAGATGCCGGTGACGATGGAGATGCCGAGGCCCATCGCCACGTACTGCTTGATCACGTCCCAGCCGCCGACCTCGATCGCCACGGTGTACGGCACATGCCTCTGCTGGAACACCATGTCGACGAGACGGAACGTGGTGAGGCGCTGCGGCGGAAGGATGAGACCGTAGGGCGAAAGGTCTTCCAGGCGGATATCTTCCTTGGCCGCCAGCGGATGGTCGGGCGGCATGATCAGCATGGGGTCGTAGTGGTACACCGGCGCCCATGCGATGTCCTGCGGCACGTCGAGCATGGAACCGATGGCGATATCCGCCTCGTCGGCGCGCAACAGCGCCAGTCCGTCTTTTCCGGTGACGTTCGCCAGTTGCAGGTGCACCGACGGGTAGCGCTCGCGATACGCCTTCACCAGATCCGGAAGCAGGTACTGGATCGTGGAGGAACCCGCCGCCACGGTAAGCTTGCCGCCTTGCTGGCCCCGCGTCCTCGCCTGGAATGCCTTGTCGAGATTTTCGAAGCCCTCCACGAGCGGCCGCGCGATCTCGTAAAGCGCCTCGCCCGCGTCGGTAAGCGTCACGCGTCGCCGGGTCCGCTCGAGCAGGGGGGCGCCCAGTTCCCTTTCCAGCGCCTTCAGCTGAAGGCTGACGGAGGGCTGCGAGAGGAACAGCGCCTCTGCCGCCCGGCTCAGGGTGCCGAGACGGGTGACGTAGACGAAGGCGCGGAGCTGCTTGAGCCGATTGCCCTTGTAGTAGAAGCGCGCGCCATCCGCCGCCGCGTCCGCGCGACGAGGCTTGGGCGAACCTTTAGGTGTTCGATTCAGCTTTCGCGGGGGCACTTTAGCTCCGTTGTTTCAGAGTCTTACGACTAGTATTAACGTTATTAATAGATGTCTTTGAAACATATGCTTTGTCAAAAGCATAGCCCCGGCCCTAGCTTGGATGCCACACCCGTACCGGAGCATGTTTCATGGCCGTTCCCCAGAGTGCGCTCGACCCGATGTCCGGCATCCGCCTCCACGGGGGCAGCGAGGACTATCAGGACATCCTGACGCCTGGCGCCCTTGCCTTCGTGGCCGACCTGCACCGCCGCTTCGATGCCCGCCGCCGCGCCCTCCTCGCCGAGCGCGTCACCCGCCAGGCGGGGTACGACGCCGGCGAACTCCCCGACTTCCGCACTGACACGGCCACCATCCGCGAAGGCGACTGGACGGTCGCGCCCATTCCGGCGGCGCTGCAAGACCGCCGTGTGGAGATCACCGGTCCGGTCGAACGCAAGATGATCATCAACGCGCTGAATTCCGGCGCGAAGGTGTTCATGGCGGACTTCGAGGACTCCAGCGCGCCGACCTGGGCGAACCAGGTGGAAGGCCAGCGCAACCTGCGCGATGCCATCGACGGGAGCATCGAATTCACGAGTGCCGAGGGCAAGGCCTACCGCGTGGGCGCCAACCCCGCCGTGCTCGTCGTGCGGCCGCGCGGGTGGCACCTGCCCGAGCGCCACATGACCGTCGACGGCGAAGTGGTCTCTGGCGCGCTCGTGGACTTCGGGCTGTTCGCCTTCCACAACGCGAAGGCGCTGCACGCGCGGGACCGGGGTCCGTACTTCTACCTTCCGAAGCTTCAGTCGATGGAGGAGGCCGCGCTCTGGAACGACGTCATGTCGCACGCCGAGGCCGTACTCGGGCTGCCGCACGGCACGATGAAGGCGACGGTGCTCATCGAGACGCTGCCGGCCGTGTTCCAGATGCACGAGATCCTGCACGCACTGCGCGATCGCGTCGTCGGCCTCAACTGCGGCCGCTGGGACTACATCTTCTCCTACCTCAAGACCTTCCGCGCGCACGCCGATCGCCTGCTTCCTGAGCGCGGCCAGGTGACGATGAACGTGCCTTTCCTGAAGGCCTATTCGGAACTCCTGATCCGCACCTGCCATCGGCGCGGCACCTTCGCCATGGGTGGCATGGCCGCGCAGATTCCCATCAAGGGCGACGAAATGGCGAACGAGGCGGCCATGGCAAAGGTGCGCGCGGACAAGCTGCGCGAAGTGACCGCCGGCCATGACGGCACCTGGGTGGCGCACCCGGCGCTGGTTCCGGTGGCGCAGGCAATCTTCGACGAGCACATGCCGACGCCGAACCAGCTCCACGTGTCGCGCGACGACGTCGAGGTCACGCGCGACGCGCTGATCGCACCGGCCATCGGCACGGTCACGCGACAAGGTTTCGACAACAACGTCGAGGTCTGCCTGCGCTACACCGCCGCGTGGCTCGACGGCCTCGGCTGCGTACCGATCCACCACCTGATGGAAGACGCGGCCACCGCCGAGATCGCGCGCGCGCAGCTCTGGCAGTGGCTGCACCACGGCCCGCTCGAATTCAGTGACCACGCGGAAGTGAATCTCGCGCTCTTCGATCAGGCGCTCGCCAGGCATTGCTACCGACTGCGCGAGAGCGACCACCCGGGCGCGCGACGGGCGGAGGAAGCGGCCGCGCTCATCGCCGCACTCACGCACGCCGACGAGCTACGCGATTTCCTCACCCTCCCCGCCTACGACCACCTTTCCTGATCCACCGGAGCCACGACCATGAAGACGCATACCGCCGAACAGATCACGCTCGACTGGAAGAACAACGAACGCTGGAACGGGATACAGCGGCCCTATACGGCGGAAGACGTCGTGCGCCTGCGCGGCTCCGTGCAGGTGGAGTACACCCTTGCGCGCCGCGGTGCCGAACGCCTGTGGCGGTCGCTCCAGGACCAGTCCTACGTCAATGCCCTGGGGGCGTTGACCGGCAACCAGGCGATGCAGCAGGTGAAGGCAGGACTCCAGGCCATCTATCTCTCCGGCTGGCAGGTCGCCGCGGATGCGAACACGGCAGGCACGATGTACCCCGACCAGTCGCTGTATCCGGTCGACTCCGTGCCGAACGTGGTGCGCAAGATCAACAAGACGCTGCTGCGCGCCGACCAGATCCACCACGCCGAGGGCAAGGACGGCATCGACTGGCTGGTGCCTATCGTTGCCGATGCGGAAGCGGGCTTCGGTGGCGTGCTGAACGCGTATGAGTTGATGTCGCACATGATCGAAGCGGGCGCGGCGGGCGTGCATTTCGAAGACCAGCTCGCCAGCGCGAAGAAGTGCGGCCACATGGGCGGCAAGGTGCTGGTGCCGACGCAGGAGGCCGTGCAAAAGCTGGTGGCCGCGCGACTGGCCGCCGACGTGGCCGGCGTGCCGACGCTGATCGTCGCCCGCACCGACGCCATGGGTGCGGGACTGGTGACCTCGGATGTCGACGATGCCGACAAGCCGTTCCTCACCGGCAAGCGCACGGTCGAAGGCTTCCACGAGTCCCGCCAGGGCATCGAGCAGGCCATCGCGCGCGGTCTTGCCTATGCGCCGTACGCCGACCTGATCTGGTGCGAGACGTCCACGCCGGACATGGAGCAGGCCCGCCGCTTCGCCGAGGCCATCCGCGCGAAGTTCCCGGGCAAGAAGCTCGCGTACAACTGCTCGCCGAGCTTCAACTGGAAGAAGAACCTGGACGAGAAGACCATCGCGGACTTCCAGAAGCGGCTGGGCGAGATGGGCTACGCCTTCCAGTTCATCACCCTGGCCGGCTTCCATGCGCTCAACTACTCCATGTTCCAGCTCGCCCGCGGCTACCGCGACCGTCAGATGGCGGCCTACGTGGAACTCCAGGAGGCGGAATTCGCCGCGGAGAAGGATGGCTACACCGCCGCGAAGCACCAGCGCGAGGTGGGCACGGGTTATTTCGACACGGTGAACCAGGTGATCGCCGGCTCCCTGAGCTCGCTCTCGGCGCTCAGCGGATCCACCGAGGAGGAGCAGTTCCACCCGGCGTCGGCGGCGTAAGTCCCCGCGGCTGCTCGATTTCGAAGCGAGCGGCTGTCGAACTCACCAGGTTACGCGGACGGGACGCCAGGAACGGACAAAAGGAAAATCGGCCAGCGCCATGGAAGGCGGGCCGATGCGCGGAAACGGGTGAAGCGCCGCTGGAAGAAGGCCGGGCCCCGGTGCTGGAGCGGGGGGAGGGAGGGGTATCCAGCACCGGAGCGGGGCGGGCAGCCCATTAAGAGAACCGCCTGGTACAGAATTCTCCGCCCCACCCCTCTATTTGTCAACTACTCGGTACATGAAATAAGTATTAACTCTCGGGAGTGAGGCCTCAGGCCGCCCTGCCAAGCGAACCGCCGCCATCCACGAACAACGTCTGCCCGGTGACGAAGCTGGCGCCCTCCGACGCGAAGAACGCCACCGCCGCGGCGATTTCGTCGGGAGTACCGAGCCGTCCCATGGGGATGTCCTGGATGAACGAGGCTTCGGCAGCGCTGCCCACCGGGGAGTTCTCACGGAACAGCTCGGTGGCGACGGGACCGGGGGCGACGGAGTTCACCGTGATGCCCTGGTCCGCGAATTCCAGCGCCCAGGTGCGAGTGAGCGCGTCGAGCGCAGCCTTCGTCGCAGCGTAGGCGGAACGCTTGCGCCTGCCGAGCACGGTGAGGCTGGAGATGTTGACTATGCGGCCCCAGCCGTTCGCCAACATGTTCGGCAACGCCGCCTGCACGGCATGGATCGCGCCATGCAGGTTCAGGCGGAGCATATGGTCGAGATCGTCGATGTCGATGCGGCCGGGCTCCTGCATCCGTGCGGTGCCGGCGTTGTTGATCACGCCGTCGATGGCGTAGCGGCGCGCGAGCTCCTCGAAGCCGGCGCGAGCGGCGTCCCTGTCGCCTATGTCGACCGAGTGCAGTTCCCCCGGAAAGCTGGGGTCGTTGCCGCGTGCGACGCCGACGACAAGGTGGCCCGCATCCGCAAGCCGCTGGGAAATTGCCCTGCCGATGCCCTTGCTGGCGCCGGTAACGAGGAAGGTTCGTTGAGTGGTCATTGCTATCTCGAAAGGAAATGAGGAATCAAAAACGTATGCTCACCGACGCAAGCGCCTGACGCACGGCGTCGGTCATGACTGGGCGATCCGCATGGATGCGCGCTAAAACTCGCAGGCCGAGCAGCGTCGCCAGCAAGTGTCTCGAGGAACGCTTCGGTGCGATATCGGCGCCGATTTCGCCGGTACGCCGCGCCTTCGCGAGCTGGCGCTCGAAGAACGAAGCGATGGCTGCGACTTCGCTGGCGATGGCATCGCGCAGCTTCGCATCGTCGGACGTGGCTTCCAGGGCGGAATTCACGAGCATGCATCCGCGCCGCTCGGCGTCGCGCACGCTTCGCTCCACGATGTCGACGAAGAACTCCCGGATGGCGGCGGACGCTGAGTCCAGGCCATCGAGTTGCTCGATCTTCGCGCGCAGCGTATCCGAGAGGTAGTGATCCAGGGCGCGGTGGAAAAGCTCGCGCTTGTCGCCAAACGCCGCATAGATACTGGAGGCGGTGAGGCCCATGCACGAAGCCAGGTCGCGCGTGGACGTGCCTTCGTAGCCCTTTCTCCAGAAGACATCGGCGGCCGCGGATAGCACCCGCGATTCATCGTATTCACGGGGTCGCGCCATGGCCGCACCTTTCACGAACGTAGTTATGTATCGAGTGTTCCACAACCTCATTATGGAGCGTCCGATACATAATCACAAGCACCCAGGCAAGGCGCGACGAACGCTCAGAACCGCCGGTAGTGCAGCGCCTCGGCCAGGTGCTCCTGCTCCACGCAACCCGCTCCGCCCTCGAGATCGGCGATGGTGCGCGCCACGCGCAGGATGCGGTGGTAGGCGCGGGCGGAGGCGCCGAGTTTGTCGAGCGCCTGCTGTAGCCAGTCGCGCTCGGCGGCGGGAAGCGCGCAGTCGCGTTCCAGGTTCACGACGCTGAGTTCCGCGTTCGCCTGCCCCGCGCGGAGCAATGCCTTCTCGCGCGCCGCGATCACACGCCGGCGCACCGTGGCGCTGTCGTCGTCGTGCGGACCTCGGCCAGACGATAGTTCTGCGATCGGCACGCGAGGCACCTGTACGCACAGATCGATGCGGTCCAGCAGCGGCCCCGAGATGCGCGTGCGGTAACGCAGTATCTGGTCGGGCGTACAGCGGCACTCGTGCAGGGGATCGCCCGCATAGCCGCAGGGGCACGGGTTCATGGCCGCGACGAGTTGGAACTCTGCGGGGAAGGTGGACTGCCGCGCGGCACGCGAGATGACGATCTGCCCGGATTCCAGCGGCTCGCGCAGCACTTCGAGCACGTGCCGGCTGAATTCGGGAAGCTCGTCGAGGAACAACACGCCGTTGTGAGCCAGCGAGATTTCGCCGGGGCGCGGCGACGAGCCCCCGCCGACCAGTGCGACGCCGGACGCCGTGTGGTGCGGCGCGCGGAAAGGCCGGCGACGCCAGCAACCTGGATCGATCTCCTCGCCGGACAGCGAACGGATCGCGCAGCTTTCCAGCGCCTCGGTTTCGGTCATCGGCGGCAGGATGCCCGGCAGGCGCTCGGCGAGCATGGTCTTGCCGGTACCCGGCGGGCCGATCAGGAGCAGGTGGTGGCCACCCGCGGCGGCGATCTCCAGTGCGCGGCGCGCCTGGAACTGGCCGCGGATATCGTGCATGTCGGGGCCACAGGAGGGCATGGCGTAGAAATCCGCCGCCTCCGGTCCGGAAAGTTCGGCTTGTCCGCGCAGCCAGGCGCAGACCTCCGCCAGGCTGCCGGCCAGCAGCACGTCGCCTTCGCCGATCAGCGAGGCTTCGGCCGCGTTGGCGCGTGGCACCACGATGCGGCGGCCGCTGCGCCGCGCACGGATCAGGGCGGGAAGGATGCCGGGCACGGCCCGAAGCTCGCCGGAAAGCGCCAGCTCCCCCAGGAATTCGCAATCGTCCAGGCGCTCGCGCGGCACCTGGGATCCGGCGGCCAGGATGCCCAGGGCAATGGCGAGGTCGAAGCGGCCGCCGTCCTTGGGCAGTTCGGCCGGCGCCAGGTTCACCGTGACCCTGCGGTTCGGATATTCGAAGGCCGTGTTCTGGATGGCCACGCGAACACGGTCGCGCGCTTCGCGGACGGTTGCTTCAGGCAGGCCGACGATCGACGTGGAGGGGAGTCCGCCGGAGAGATGTACCTCGACGACCACCTGCGGCGCCGCGACACCTTCCTGCGCACGCGAGAGGGTGACGGCGAGGCTCATGACGACTCGTATCGTAACCGGTAACGGATATCGGCCGGGAGACGGGGATCACGATCCGTGTTGGATCCGGTCTGCACACGCACTCCTTGCGCTCTCGGGAAAATAACCGCCCCCGACCGCTCTCGGGGTGAGGGTGACGGATCGGGGGCGGTCCCGGGACGTGTGGCCGACGTTACTGGCCGCGTTGCGCCGCACTCATTTCGAGGTCGGCAAGGCGCTTTTCCAAGAGTTCGAGCCGTTCGCGCGTACGCGCCAGAACCTGGCTCTGAACATCGAATTCTTCGCGGGTTACGAGATCGAGGCGGCGTAGTCCTTGCGCCAGAATATCTTTGAAGTTGGCGTGCAGATCCTCACGCGCTTGCGCCAACCCTGGCGGAACCAACGATGCCAACCGCTGTGCGAGTTGATCGATACCCTGCACATCCATCTTGCGCACCTCGATGTCGTGAATGAATTCTAAGTGATGGGATTGTAGGCGCTATAGGCCTACGCCCACACGTCGTGTAGGGGTTTTCCTACAAGCCACCGTATGGAGACGGCCCCGGACCCGGATGGCACAATGGCAATCCGCGCGTCGCGCACGAGGAGTGATACATGAAGCTGGTGGTCGCCATCATCAAGCCTTTCAAGCTGGACGACGTCCGCGAAGCCTTGGCCGACGTGGGTGTCCAGGGGGTGACGGTCACGGAAGTGAAGGGCTTCGGCCGGCAGAAGGGCCACACCGAGCTGTACCGGGGCGCCGAGTACGTGGTCGACTTCCTCCCCAAGATCAAGCTGGAAGTGGCCGTGGCCGACGACCAGATCGAACGGGTGGTCGAGGCGATCCAGCAGGCGGCCCGCACGGGCAAGATCGGCGACGGCAAGATCTTCGTCAGCCCCCTGGAGCAGGTCATCCGTATCCGTACCGGGGAACTGGATAACGACGCCCTCTGAGCGAGGGCGCGAACCTCAGGCGGCCTGCAAGGTCCGTTTGAAGCGGCGGTGGTGCACCAGGATCCCGGCGTAATAGGCCAGGTAGTAACCGACGGTAAGGCCGACGATTCCCATGGTCAGGGGGCTGTTGCCCAGCCCGGGCCCCTGGGTCGCCACGGCGCCGCCGGCCATGGCCGGCGCCAGCACCAGGAGGCGCCACGCCAGCCGCCCGACGAGCAGCGCGGTCAATGCACCGCCCATCCAGGGATTGGGCACGTAGCAGTCGGCACCCTGGCCCCCGATTTCGAACCGCGTCAGGCGAAGGCCCAGCACCAGCGCCAGGAGCGCACCCGCCGCCACACCGGCGAGGGCGCCTTCGGCGAGGCGGATGTCCTGCAGGCCGGAAAGCATCATCAGGCCGATCAGGACCGCGAAGATCGCGACGCGAACCGTCATCCGCTTCGTGCGGATGGGCTGCCGGCCGAAGCTGCCGCGTACACGCCGGTACACGGCAAACGCCATCAACGGCACGGTGAAGGCGAAGGAAACGGCGGACGGAGCCAGCATGGCGGAGCCTCTTGGTGTCGGTGTGACGCTAGGTTAGCCGCGTGGCGCCACCGTTCGAGGGGCGCTTGTGATCCATCGGAGGTGACGCCTGTCACCCGCCGCTGCGCCGCCTTACTTCGCCTTGCCCTGGTTGGCCACCGCGGCCATCTTGGCCTCGATCTCGGCCTGGTCGCCCAGGTAGTAGTGCTTCACCGGGCGCAGTTCGGCGTCGAACTCGTATACCAGCGGTATGCCGTTGGGAATGTTGAGTTCGGCGATGTCGTCGTCGGAGATACCGTCGAAGAACTTCACCAGCGCCCGCATCGAGTTGCCGTGGGCGGCCATCAGCACGTTGTTCCCGGCACGAATGGCCGGCGCCAGCACCTCGTGCCAGTACGGCAGCACGCGTTCCACCGTGTCCTTCAGGCATTCCGTCAACGGCACGGGGATGCCCTTGTAGCGGTCGTCGTCCGCGAAGGACTTCGCGCCCGCCTCCAGGGCCGGCGGCGGCGTGTCGTAGCTGCGCCGCCAGACGTGCACCTGCTCGTTGCCGTACTTCGCGGCGGTCTCCGCTTTGTTCAGGCCCGTCAGCGCGCCGTAGTGGCGCTCGTTGAGGCGCCAGTCGGTCACCACGGGAATCCACATGAGGTCCATTTCGTCCTGGACGTGCCAGAGGGTGCGCACGGCGCGCTTCAGGTAGGACGTGTGGGCCAGGTCGAAGGTGAAGCCGGCCTCCTTCAGGAGGCGGCCGGCCTCGCGGGCCTCGGCCACACCCTGCTCGCTAAGGTCGACGTCGGCCCAGCCGCTGAAGCGGTTTTCGAGGTTCCAGGCCGACTGGCCGTGGCGGATCATCACGAGCTTGTACATGGCGTCCAACGATGGGATGGAAAAAGGCGATGGTGGATCGTGGCTCCCGGGCCGTCAACTTGGCGGGGGCGCCCCCACCCTGTCGTCAGTCACGCTAAACCCTTGGCGCTTTGGGTGCATCCTACGGATCCAATCCACCGCGGAGTTCCGCAATGCGCCGTACGCTTCTTTCCCTCTTCATCGCCCTGTCCGTTTCCGGCGCGGCCGTCGCCCAGGAAGACATCAGCAAGGTCAACGGCAGCGCCACGGTCGACGCCGGGCAGCACGCGGGTGACGTGCACACCGTGAACGGCTCGGTACGCGTAGGTGACCGGGCCGTGGTGCAGACGGCCAGCACCGTGAACGGTTCCGTGGAACTCGGCGACGGTGCCACGGCTAACCACGTGAAGACCGTGAACGGCGCGGTGACCCTCAACGAGAAAGCCCGCGTCTCCGGCGACCTGGAGAACGTGAATGGCAAGGTCCGCCTCGACGACGGCGCGGAGGTGAAGGGCCACCTGTCGAACGTCAACGGCGAGATCCGCCTTGAGCGCGCCCACGTCGGCGGGGGCATCGAGACCACCAATGCCGATGTCACCATCGGCGAGGGTTCGAAGGTCGAAGGCGGCCTGCTCGTGAAGAAGCCCTCGTGGGGCCTGTTCGGCAACAACAGCGACCGCGTGCCGAAGATCGTCGTCGGCCCGCACGCCGTGGTGCAGGGCACGCTCACCTTCGAGCGCGAGGTGGAGCTCTACGTCAGCGACTCGGCCACCGTCGGCAAGATCGAAGGCGCCACCGCGAAGAAATTCTCCGGCGCCTCGCCCTGAGAGCAGTAAATGTGGGAGCCGCTTCAGCGGCGAAAAGCCAACAGGGCGGTGAAGCGGTAACCCGTCTGGGGCCGGTCAAACCCAATCCCGCGGCTTCAGGTACTCCTGAAGCCGCGCTTCCGCGCTCTCCGGTTCCGGCGAGTAGGCATACTCGAAACGCACGCGAGGCGGCAGGCTCATCAGGATCGATTCAGTACGGCCGCCCGATTGCAGCCCGAACAGCGTGCCGCGGTCGTACACGAGGTTGAACTCCACGTAGCGGCCACGGCGATAAAGCTGGAACTCCCGTTCGCGTTCGCCGTACGGTACATCCCGGCGCCGCTCGACGATCGGCAGGTAGGCGTCGAGGAAGCCCTCCCCCACGTCGCGCGTGAAGTTCATGCAGCGCTCGAAACCGCCTTCGTTGAGATCGTCGTAGAACAGCCCGCCCACGCCGCGGGTTTCGCCGCGGTGCTTCAGGTAGAAGTAGTCGTCGCACCAGTGCTTGTAACGCGCGTACACGTCGTCGCCATACGGCTCGCAGAGGTCCTTCGCCACCGTGTGCCAATGGCGCACGTCGTCGTCGAAAGGGTAGAACGGCGTGAGGTCGAAACCGCCGCCGAACCACCACACCGGGTCGCTGCCTTCCTTCGATGCCTCGAAGTAACGCACGTTGGCATGGGTCGTGGGGATGTACGGATTGCGCGGATGCAGGACCAGCGAGACGCCGGTGGCGATGAAGCTGCCGCCGACGAGGTCCGGGCGGTGTGCCGTGGCGCTGGGCGGCAGCGGCGAGCCCGTCACGTACGAGAAATTGACCCCGCCCTGTTCGAAGACACCGCCGTCGCGCAGCACGCGCGTGCGGCCGCCGCCACCGGCCGGCCGGGTCCATGCGTCTTCCACGAAGGTCGCCACGCCGTCCACCGATTCGAGGGCCGCGCAGATGCGGTCCTGCAGGCCGCGCAGGAAGGAGGCGGCGAGTTCGGCTTGTTCGGACATGGCACATCCTTGCGGAAAGGGGTACACCGAAGCTTAGCAAGGCGGCACCGCGAGAACCCGCGGCAAAGCATCGCGCCCGGCGCTCAGGAGATGCGCGTGGCCATCCGTCGGTTGCCGGTCAACGCGGCCCAGCGCATGCCGGTGTCGATCCACATCAGGTAGCCCGCCTCCATCAGCAACCGGGTCACGTAGCGGCGACCGAGCGGCAAGCGCTCCTCGGCGGCGAGCGGCGCGGCGTCGAATCCCAGGCGCCGGGCGAGGTAGAGGCATCGGGCGAGATGGTAGCGGCTGGTCACCAGCCACACCGGCGGGAGCGCGTCGTCGTCGCGCTCCCGCAACAACTCGCGGGCGTGACGCAGGTTTTCGAGCGAGTCGATGGACGCCTGTTCGAGTTGCAACGGCACGGTGGCCGGCCATCCCTCGGCGTGCAACCAGCGCCGGCCGGCCTCCGCCTCGCTGATCGATCCGCCACTGTAGCCACCCAGGAGGAGCACGCGATCCGCGAAGCCCGCGAAGGCGTCGGAACGCCCCCTGGCGAGCCGTCCGATGAAGTCGGCTTCGGGACGGTCGCTTACGAGGCGGCGGCCGAATATCAGCATGGCGCGCCGTCCGGCCGCGCGGGCCGGCGCGCGCGCCGCCAGCCAGCACACGCGCGTCAGGTGCGCCGCATAGACCAGGCCGAAGCTGGCGACGAACACTACGGCGGTGACGAAGGCCGCGACGAGGATGTCGCGATCGCTCAGGTAGCGCCAGACACCACGGCGGAGGATTTTCGGAGCGTGCAGACCGGACATGGAAGCATCCTTGAGGAAAACAGTATCGCCTGAACGCGCCGCGCGGGGGACCCCGCCGTTCACGCGACGCTGCCGATCAAAAAGGATAGGCTCGCCGCATGCCCCATCTCATGACACCGTTAGCCATCAGCGCGTACACCGCCACCTCCGCCCTCGGCCGCGGCCTCCAGGCCCACGCCGACGCCCTCGCCGCCTCTCACGGCGGCCTGGTCCCCAACGATTTCAGTACGGCGCCGCTCGACTGCTGGATCGGCCGCGTGGCCGGCGTGGAAGACGAAGCGCTTCCGCCCGAACTCGCGGAGTGGGACTGCCGCAACAACCGGCTCGCCTGGATCGCGCTGCGCCAGGACGGTTTCGCCGACGCCGTGCGCGCGGCTCGCGAGCGCTACGGCTCGGCGCGGATCGCGGTGCTGCTGGGCACGTCCACGGCCAGCATCGGTGTCACCGAGGAAGGCTATCGCCGCCTCGACCATGGCCGCATGCCGGCGGACCTGCATCGTCCGGTACTGCATACGCCCCATTCGTTGGCGAGCTTCGTCGCAACGGCCTTCGAACTCGACGGTCCCTGCCTCACGGTGGCCACCGCGTGCTCCTCCAGTGCGAAGGTGTTCGCCAATGCGGAGCGCATGATCCGCCTCGGCCTCATCGATGCGGCGATCGTCGGTGGCACCGACAGCCTGTGCGACAGCGTGCTCTTCGGATTCAACTCCCTGGAACTCGTGTCGCCCGAACCCTGCCGTCCTTTCGACGCCGCACGCAATGGCATCTCGATCGGGGAAGCTGCGGGCTTCGCCATCCTCGAACGCGTCGAGGCGGCGAAGGACGCCCCGCTGCTCATCGGCTACGGTGAGGCCAGCGACGCGCACCACATGTCGACGCCGCATCCGGAAGGCCTCGGCGCGGAACTCGCCCTGCGCGACGCGCTCGCCCGCGCCGGCATCGAACCGGGCGACGTCGACTACATCAACCTGCACGGCACCGCGAGCCAGAAGAACGACGAAGTGGAGGCCGCGCTCGTTGCGCGCACCTTCCCGTCTTCCACGCGCGCGAGTTCCACCAAGGGTTTCACCGGCCATACGCTGGGTGCGGCCGGCATCCTCGAGGCCACCATCACCCTGCTCGCCATGCGCGAAGGCCAGGTGCCCGCCAACCTCGGCGCGCTGACGCCCGATCCCCTGTGCGGCCCGCAGATGGCCTGGGGGCCGCAGCCCGCGGAGATCCGCGTCGCCCTCAGCAATTCCTTCGGCTTCGGCGGCAACAACGCCTGCCTCGCCTTCGCCCGCGCGGAGCACCGCGCATGATGCCGGCCTTGTCGGTATGGATCAGCGGCATCGGCCTCTGGGCTCCCGGGGCAGGCGACTGGCATGCGTTCCGCGAGATCGCCGCCGGCGAGGCCGCGCCGGGTGAGGCCGGACGTCCGCTTGCAGAGGTGCTGCCGCCGAACGAGCGGCGCCGCGCACCGGAAAGCGTGCTGCTTGCAGCGGCGGTTGCCGGACAGGCCGTGCGCATGAGTGGCCGGGACGCCGCCACGCTGCCGTGCGTCTTCGCTTCCGCGCACGGCGACCAGGTGATCACCGACTACATGTGCGCAATCCTGGCAACGGCGCCACGCGAATTGTCACCGACGAAGTTCCACAACTCCGTGCACAACGCGCCGGCGGGCTATTGGACGATCGCCACCGGGTGCCACGCCGCCTCGAGTGCCGTTTCCGGCGGCGAGGAAGCCTTCGGTGCGGGATTGCTGGAAGCGGCCACGCTGGCGGTAGCCGACGATTGCGACGTACTCCTCGCCAGCTACGACATCGCCGGTACGGGCCCCCTCGGAAGCATGACGAGCACCACGGGCCCGTTCGCCGTCGCCTTCGTCCTCTCGCCTCGTGCGGAGGGCGCCGCGATACGCCTCGACATCACGCCGGAGCGAGGCAACAGCGGCAGCGATCCGCTGGGTGACGGCTGGCTGGATGGCCTCTCGGCAAGCAATCCGTCCGCCCGTGCCGTGCCCCTGATGCACGCCCTGGCGCTGACCCGGCCCGCCGCACTCCGCGTACCCGCCGCGAGGGGCCTCGACCTGCACATCGACATTGGAGTAACGGCATGAGCGCCGCCACGCCGCGCTACTGCATCCTCATTCCCTGTCTCAATGAAGAGCGTGCCATCGGCCGGGTGGTCGGTGAGGCGCTCGCCCTCGGCCTGCCGGTCATCGTGGTGGACGACGGGTCCGACGACCGCACCCCCGAGATCGTCGGCGCCATGCCGGTCACTCTGCTTCGCCACGACAGCCGCCGGGGCAAGGGCGAAGCCCTGCGCACGGGCTTCCGCGAGGTACGGCGCATGGGTTACGACGCCGTCGTGACGATGGACGGCGACGGGCAGCACCTCGCCGCCGATATCCCGGCCATCATCGCCGCGGGCGAACGCTATCCGGGCTCCATCGTGATCGGCGCGCGTCTTCTCGATCGGGAACAGCAGCCCACGGGCCGCCGCCGCGCGAACGCCGTCGCCGACTGGGGCATCTCCTGGGCTTGCGGCCGTCCCATCGCCGATACGCAGAGCGGACAACGGCTGTACCCGAGGGAAACCCTCGACCTGGCCGACCTTCCGGCCGAGCACTTCGTCTTCGAAGCCGCCGTGTTGATCACGGCCTGCCGCGAACGCGGCATCGGCGTCGTCTCGGTGCCCATCGCATCGCGCTACCAGGGCGAGTTCCGGCTCAGCCATTTCAGCCCCGTGCGTGACGTGACCCGCATCACTACGTATACGATCGGCCGGTTGCTCCACTACGGGAGCATCCTCGCCAGTTACCGGCGATCGCGGGCCCGGCCCACGATCGTCGACGAGCGGGCAACGGCAAGTTCAGTACACTGAGCCAACGCGCACGAGGGGTCGAACCGATGGATCGCAAGCCGCACGACGCCGTCATCCTTGGCGGGGGCCTGGCCGGGCTCACGCTCGCCATGCAGCTCAAGGGCGCCTATCCCGACATGGATATCGTGGTGCTCGAACGACAGACCCGGCCGCTGCCCGAGGCGGCGCACAAGGTCGGGGAGTCCACGGTCGAGATCGCCGCGCACTATTTCGGCGACACGCTCGGCCTCCTTCCGCACCTCGAAGACGCGCACATCCGTAAATTCGGCTTCCGGTTCTTCTTCTCCGAAGGTCGCGACAGGCTGGAAGACGTGACCGAACTCGGCGTGAGCGCCGTGCTGCCGACGCCGAGCTACCAGATCGACCGCGGCATCCTCGAGAACTTCCTCGGCGACGAGGCGCACCGCCGCGGCATCGACTTCCGCGAGGGGGTCACCGTACGCGGATTCGACATCGGCAAGGACGAAGACCTCCACACGGTCCGTTTCGCCGATGGCAACGGTGAGGCGAGCCTGCAGGCCCGCTGGCTGCTCGACGCATCGGGCCGCGCCGGACTGATGCGCCGCAAGCTCGACCTCACGCGCGACAACGGCCACCACGCCAACGCCGTATGGTTCCGCATCGGCGAACGGCTGGCGATCGACGACTGGTGCGACGACGCCGAGTGGAAGGACCGTTGCCACCCGCCCGAACGCTGGCGGTCGACGAACCACCTTGTCGGTCCCGGCTATTGGGTGTGGTTGATCCCGCTTTCGTCGGGCGCGCATTCGGTCGGAATCGTGGCCGACGCGGAGATGCATCCGCTGGAAGGCATGAAAACCTTCGACCTCGCGCTGGAGTGGCTGGAGGAACACCAGCCCGTGGTCGCGCGACACGTGGCCGCCCATCGCGACAAGCTGCTCGACTTCGCCTTCTTCCGCAACTTCTCTTACGGCTGCGCGCGGATGTTCTCGTCCGACCGCTGGGCACTGACCGGCGAAGCGGGCGCGTTCCTCGATCCCTTCTACTCACCGGGCAGCGATTTCATCGCCATCGCGAATACGTACATCACGCTGCTGGTGGGACTCGACCGTCGCGACGAATCCATCGCGCCGTATGCACGCCACTACGAGCGAATGTTCTTCTCCTTCTACGAAGGCACGCTGCGGATGTATCGCGGCCAGTACAACCTCTTCGGCGACCCGGAAGTGCTTCCCGTGAAGGTGATCTGGGATTACGCGTACTACTGGGGCGTCCTCTGCCAGCTCGTGTTCCAGGAACGCCTTGGCGACACGGCCTTCATTACCCGCATGGCGCCGGAACTCGCGGAGTCCGCCGAGCTGAACACGACGATGCAGACGTTCTTCCAGCGTTGGCACGCGGTGTCCGAGCGCCGCAATGGCCGGAACATGATGGACCAGCGCGATCTCACCTGGTTCGCGGAGATGAACGCCACCCTGCACGACAGCCTCAACGACGACACGCTCGCCCGCCGCCTGCGCGACAACGTGCACATGATGCGGGCGTTGGCATCGAGCATCGTGGAGCAGGCAGCGGCGGTCCATCCGTCGGTGGTGGAAGGTTACGAGCATCTCGTGGACAGCGAGGGCCGCCGCATGGAACTGTTCGAACGCGTGGCCTGAGCCGGCGTCTCGGTCCCTGAGACGGCGTCGACGGAGAATGTTCCCGTCGGCCCGGAGGGGCTGGTCAGGCTCCTCATCAGTCACCCTTTCCCGCTGCCCCTCCGGGCCGTCGATCACATCTGCGGATGGATCACGGCCGCCCGGCCCGACGCGATCTCGACGCCCTCGTGGCAGATGCGGAAGGTGTATTGAGCACCCGCATCGTCCGCCAGCAGGCACTCGGCGTACACATCCAGCACGCCCTGCAGCGTGTCGACCCGCTCCACGGAAAGCTTCACGCCGCGCAGGCTAACCAGCATGCCCGGCCGCGGTTCCGTGCGCCCTTCGCCGCGCGCACGCAGCGCGCCGTGCACCGCCATGGCCTGCGCACCGTATTCGGCGAGGTGCACCGCATGCAGTCCACGGTCGCCGCGCAAGGGATGCGAGGCCAGCACGTGGCTGGTGCTCACCGCGTGGATCGTCGAGGCGTCCCAGGCCAGCACGCCGTCGAGGAGACACATGTCCCCCGCGTGGGGCACGAGATCGACGAAGTCAGTCTTGGCGAGCATGCGGGGCCATCAGGATCGACAGACAGAAATGGAAGGCGACACCGAGCGCCACCGTAAGGCCGATCGCGCGCAACACGGGAATCGATGACCAGGCAAGCATGCCGAACACGAGCAGTGCGGCAATGACGCACACCACCGTCGCGTGGAGCGTGCGCCGCTGCTCCGCGGGGTCACCCGTGTCGCGCTCGAAGAAGAGCGCATAGTGCAGGCCGAGGCCCGCGGCGAGGATCAGCGCCACGAGGTGGAACAGCGATACGGGAATGCCCGCCATGCGCTCCACCGCCAGCACGAGGAAGGTCGCCAGCGTCATCGGCGCCAGCACGTGCCACGCGCGGCGAATGCTGCGCAGTGCCAGCGTGATCGTGACGAACAACAGCAGCGTGGCGGCCAGCACGGCGTGCAGGATGCGCGTCCGGTATGCGGCGACGAGCGACTCCGATGCTTCCTTCAGGTCGAGCAGGCGCGCGCTGGGATCGGCCGACGAGACCGCGGCGGCGACGGCGGCAGCGTCGTGCACACCGCTCAAGGTCGACAGGCCGACCCAATGGTCGCCCCGCGCAGAGAGCATCGCGGCCAGACGCTGGCCCAGCGGCGATCGCGCGAACATGTCGGGCGTCAGCAAGGGCGCTGTGCGAGCGGTTTCCACATCGTCGACGAAGGGCGCGAACAGGTCCTTACGGAACGGAAGGCCTTCGAGCGCCGACGTCAGCGCGGCGTCGAGCGTGGCGCGGTCGGGCAGCTTCGCCTGCCGCGCACGCTGCGTCGCGAGGTCGGGCAGGTAGATGGACGGCAGTTCGAACCCATCCAGCGCCTTCGCCGCCACTTGTTCGCGCAGGCGCGGTTCCAGTTTCGCGGAGGCCGTCAGCACACCGTCCGCCGTCTTTCCCTGCACCACCAGGAGGTATCTGACGTCCGGCGCGCCAAGCTCGCCACGCAGGCGGGCATCGGTCATCAGCAGGTCGCGCGGCAGGGGCGTGAGCGCCGAAAGATCGTTCTGCCAGAAAGGGCCGGGCGCGAAGGCGATCATCGCCAGCACGGCGGCGGCGATGGGGATCGGCAGCCAACGCGGGCGCGGCAACGCGTCCAGCCAGGCGCGGAAAGCGCCGAGGCCGGGCATGCCGGCCACGTCGCGGGCATGCTCGGGCAGAAGGTAAGGCAACGCATAGCGAGTGCTGAAGCCGGCGGCCAGCAGGCCGGTGATCGTAAACACCGCCAGCTGCTTCAAGCCACCGACACCCGACGCATAGAAGGCCAGGTAGGCGATGCATGCCGAGGCGATGGCCGTGAGCAGCAGCGGCCACAGGCCACGCACGCTCGCCACGGCGGACTCGCCTTCCCGGCGGTGGCTGAGCAGGCGGATGGGATACTCCTGCGCCACGCCGAGCAGGGTGAAGCCGAACGCCAGTGTGATGCCGTGCACTTCGGGGAAGCATGCCGTCAGCATCGCGATACCCGCGAGCGCACCAGTGGCGACCGGCAAGGCGCCGAGCAGGAGGCTGCTCACGCTCCGGTACGCGGCAAGCATCAGCACGATGAAACCGATGGTGGAGATGCGGCCGATCCAGTCGGCCTCGTCGCGCGTCTGCGCGTTCACCATCACGGTGAAGTAGCCCGGGCCGCTGATCGTCAGGTGCGAGCCGGCGCTGCCGGGAAGCGCGGCGAATGCCGAGCGCAGACGCCCTATGGCCTGTTCCTGCGCACCGGGATCGAAACCCGCGCCGCGCGTCTGCGCGAGCAACAAGGCTTCGCCGCGCGACGAGAACCACACGCCCTCGCGCACCTCGGGTGAGCGGACGGGCGTCCAGCGCTCGGCAAGCTTCAGCGTCTCGAGCGTAGGATCGCGCGGCAGCAGGCCCTTGAGCAGCGTGGCCGCCGGCGAACCGAGATCGTCGAGACGCTGCTGCAACTGGTCGGCGAGGTAGGACTCGTCGAACGATGCCGTATCCAGCGTGGGCGAGAGGAGGTAACGGTAGGGCAGCAGCGCGCTGTCCAGCATGCCGATGTCGAAGTCGCCGTTCACGACCTGGCTGAAGGCAGGGTCCTTGCGCAGCGCGCCGGCAAGGCCACGGCTCAGGGCCGCTTTCGCGACATCGTTACCACCGTCGATGGCCACCAGCAGCAGGCGCGAACCGGGACCTTCGCCGACCTGCTCCATCAGGAGCCTCTGGTCCGGCGTGGTCGGTGCGGGCATGAAGCTGCGCAGGTCGGTACCGACCTTCAGTTGCGTGGCCACCACCACGCCGAGCAGGGCGAGGACGGCGATCCAGGCGATGAGCAGACCGAGGCGCGCGCCCCTCACATCGCGCCGCCGCACTGCGCGATGAGTCCCTCGCGGGTCGGCTCCGCCGGCATCTTCGCGGCGAGGTCGCCCAGGAGGTCGATCGAGGTATCGCCGTCGCTTTCATCCATGCGCATGCAGCGGGCGACCTGGCCGGTGCCGTACACGTGGATGCCGGCGATCTGCTTCGCGATCCGCGCGTCCCGCGGCGTCAGCGACAGGCGCCAGCGATCGGCGTCGCGGCCGAGGGTGACGTCGAAGGACTCGCCCAGGCGGGACGGGTCGCCGGCAAGAAGCGCGACGAAGCTGTCCAGCAACACCTGCAGCTGCGGCGCGCGCTTCAACGAGAAGCTGCGCGGCTTCTTGCCTTCGCGCTCCTGGGTCACCTCGCCATCGGCGATGGTGGACACTTCCTTCGTGGGCGTCTCGACCCGACGTTCGAGGCGGTCGCCACCGAGCCAGGCCAACTCGCCCGACACGACCAGGGGCTTGTCCAACACGCGCATGAAACGCGCTTCCGCGAACGCTGTGCGCGCCGGGGCCGGACGGTGCAGGCTGGCAATCAGCGCGTTCGCGTCGTCTGTGTCAGGCGTCGGAGTGGCGAGGCAGGTGAGCGGCAGCAGCAGGCTCGTCAGCAGGGCCAGTTTCTTGCCAGAAGTCATAGAAATTGAACCAATTGAAGGGATAGAGACGGGCGTAGTGCTCCACCCGGGCAGCGTACCTTGCCACAAGGGCTTCGAGCATGGCCGCGCGTTGCCCGCGCGGGATGTCGATGCCGTCGGAAAACGCCTCGAAGATCAACCGGTACCGGTTGCCGCCGAGGTAAATGCCCATGCACAGCACCACCGGAATCTTCAGCGCCGCGGCCAGCAGCCACGGGCCGGCCGGAAACGGTGCCGGCTTGCCGAGGAACGGCACGCGGCACGTGGCCTCGTTGCGGTGGCCACGGTCGGCCAGGAGGGCCACCATGCCACCCTGGGCCGCGCCCTCCGCCATGGCGAGCGCCACCGAGGCACCGCCGCGCGAGGCATCGATGACCGCCGCGCCCACATCCGGCGCCAGCGCCTCGAGCACGGCCGTGAGGGCCGGCGTCTTCTGCTTGTCGAGCACCACGCGCAGCGGAACGTCGGGACGGCGGCCCCCCAGCGCGCGCAGCGCTTCGAAACTGCCCTGGTGGGAGCCGACCAGCAGCACGCCACGGCGCGCGTCAATGCAACGGTCGAGCGCGTCCAGGCCTTCCACCTCCACGACGAAGTCGCGCTCGCCGCGCGCCAGGAAGAACAGGCGGTCGAGCAGGGTCGCGGCGAACATGTGGATGTGCCGGAACACGTCGTAGTTCGTCACCGGCCGATGCAGCACGCGCGCGAGGTAGGTGCGCGAGGCGATGCGTTCGTCGCCGCGGCGCAGGAAGAAATAAAAGGCGATGGGATACAGGAGCACCCGCGCCACGCCGCGGCCCAGCCGCAATGCGATAGTGCGGATCAACCAGATGGCGAACCAGCCGCCACCCTCCCGTTGCTGCCAATGGCTCATGCGGCCTCCAGCGTGCCGCGCACCAGTGTCTCGGCACCGCGGCGCACGGTGAAGCGGAAGCGCGAGTCTCCAGCGGCCACGAGTTCGAGGTCGGCCTCCTCCCCCGGGAGGAGCGGCGCGACGAACTTCGCGTCCACCACCTGCCGCACTGCCAGGCCACGCCATGCGCGCAGGGCCTCGGCCGCGGCTTCCAGCAGGAGCACGCCGGCCACGATCGGCCGGCCGGGGAAGTGGCCGGCAAAACTCGGGTGCGCGGCGTCGAAACGCAGCGGGCGCACGCAGGACGCCTGGTCGGATTCGGTCATCGACATCTCCGGACGAAGCAAAGCACGCCCTGGGAAAGTGCGGCCTGAACGGCGATCAGGCGGCGGCGCGATGCTGTTCGATATGCTCGGACAGCGTCTTCAGGCTCGTGAAGATGGTGCGATTGTCGGGGTTGTCGGACTTCAGCTGGAAACCGTAGCGCTTGGACACGGCCAGCGCGATCTCCAGGGCGTCGATGGAATCCAGGCCCAGGTCGCCACCGAAAAGAGGAGCTTCCGGGTCGATGTCGGCGGGTTTCACCGATTCGAGGTTGAGGCTGGTGACGATGAGTTCGGCCAGTTCGTGCTGTGCTGCGGTCTGCGTTGCCATTGATGTTTCCAGGTCCTGGATGTTCCTGCCTCCCCCCGGATGGCAGCGGCCGCGGAGTTTATCACAGGGGTCTTAGAGGCAGCTTCGCGCCCATTCAGGCTGTGGAGCGCCTCGTTCACGTCGCGGCCCGGGAACGTGACGATATGATGGCGCGACCGCGTTGGACGGAAGACTCAATGCTCCCAGGAAGTGAAATGCGCGAGGCCGCGCGCCAGACCAGCCAGGCCGCGCCGCGCGTGGGCTATGTACCCGGCACGGCGGCCCTCACGCCTTCCACCCTTGCCGCGTTCGGATTCGGCACCCCCGGTCCGGGACCCGACGATCCGCGCTGGCTGCGCGTGGCGCTGGCGCCTTTCGGCTCGCCCGCGAGCGAAACATGGGAGGTGGACGGCGAGGTCGTGGCCGGGCGCGAGGGCGAGTTGCGCTGGTCGCGTGGCGGTGGGTGGCTGTTCGCGGCAGTGGAATGCCGCGAGGAAGACCACGGCGGCACCGAAGGCGCGGCGCGGCACGCCTATCGCTTGCTGTCGGGCTTCGTCGCAAGCGCAGCGGAACAGCACGTGCAGCGCATATGGAATTACCTCGGCGCCATCAACGACGGCGAGGACGACGACGAACGCTACAAGCACTTCTGCACGGGGCGCATCGGCGGCATGGGCGACGTGTTCGCGCAGGGTTTTCCCGCGGCCACCGCCATCGGCCACCATGCGGACCCGGGCCTGCTCCAGGTCTACCTGCTCGCCACGGACCGCCCGGGTATGCGCGTGGAAAATCCCCGCCAGGTGAGCGCGTGGCGCTATCCGCGCCAATATGGCCGCACCCCGCCGAGCTTCGCGCGCGCCACGCTGCTGCCGGCCGGCGACGTGCTCGCCATCTCGGGGACCGCGGCCGTGGTCGGCCATGCTTCCGCGCACGCCGGCGATATCGAGGCACAACTGGCCGAGACGCAGCGAAACCTCGACGCGCTGCTCGCGGCTGGTGGTCTCCCCGCCGGCTTCGGACGCTCGGCGCCGTTGAAGGCCTACGTGCGCCATCCCGAACACGCGGCAGCCGTGCAGGCGTTCGCGGCGAAGCACTTCCCGGATGCACCGCTCGTCCTGCTGCATGGCGACATCTGCCGCGCGGAACTGCTCATCGAGATCGACGGCTGGCGCTACCGCGCCTGAGATACCTGCAGGAGCCGCTATAGCCCTGTAGGAGCCGCTATAGCGGCGAGGGGATTGCAGGCATATCGCAAGATTTCCTCGCCGCTATAGCGGCTCCTACACGCGGGCGTGCTATTTCTTTGTGGGCCGGTGCCAGCCTTCGATCGTCGTCTGCCGGCCGCGTGCGATGGTCAGCGCGTCCGCGGGGGCATCCTTGGTGATCACCGAGCCCGCCCCGATGGTGGAACCGGCTCGTAGCGTGACGGGTGCCACCAGCGAGCTGTTCGATCCCACGAAGACACCGTCCTCGATCGTGGTCCGGCTCTTGTTCACACCGTCGTAGTTGCACGTGATGGTGCCGGCGCCGATGTTGACCTTGCTGCCGATGACCGTGTCGCCGAGGTAGGTGAGGTGATTGGCCTTCGAGCCCTGCGCGATCGTGGCGTTCTTCGTTTCGACGAAGTTGCCGATGTGCACGCCTTCGGCGAGGTCGGTACCCGGCCGCAGGCGCGCGAAGGGCCCGATCGTGCAGGGCCCATGCGTGACCACGCCATCGAGGTCGCAATGCGCCAGCACGACGGTGCCCGCCGCAAGCTTCGCGTTGCGCACGCGCGTGAAGGGGCCGATGCGCACGTCGTCGCCGAGCAGCACCTCGCCTTCGAAGATCACGTTCACGTCCACCTCGACGTCGCGTCCGGCGGTCACGGTGCCGCGCACGTCGAGACGACGCGGATCGGCCATGCGCACGCCGGCAAGCGCGAGCTCCCGGGCGCTACGTTCGCGGAACAGGGCCTCGAGGTCCGCAAGCTGCCATGCATCGTTCGCACCGGAGGCTTCGGTCGCCTCGCAATCCACGCACGCCGCCGGCGTACCTTCCCCCGCCGCCATTTCGAACACGTCGGTGAGGTAATACTCGCCCTGCGCGTTGTCGTTGCCCAGGCTCCGCGTCCAGGCCAGCAGGCGCGCCGCGTCGGCGGCCACGATGCCGGTGTTCACGAGATCGATGGCGCGCTGCGCGGCACTGGCGTCTTTTTCTTCCACGATGTGCCGCACACGCCCTGCGGCGTCCAGCACCACCCGGCCATAGCCTTTCGGATCGTCGAGGCGGGTAGCCAGCATCGACAGGCCCTCGCCGGTGGACACAAGGGTCGCAAGCGTTGTGGCACGGATGAGCGGCACGTCGCCATAGAGCACGAGCACCCTGCTTTCCAGGCTGCCGTTGGCCTCCAGCGCTTCCAGCGCCGTGCGCACGGCATGGCCGGTGCCCAGGCGCTCACGCTGTTCGATCCACCCGAGCGACGCGTCCCCGGCGAAGGCCTCGCGCACCTGTTCGCCATTGTGGCCGTAAACCACGTGGATGCCCGCGGGCCCCAGAGTCCGGGCCGCGTCGATCACGTGGGCGAGCAACGGGCGGCCGGCGAGGGGCATCAGCACCTTCGCCTTCGCGGACTTCATGCGCTTGCCCTCGCCCGCGGCGAGGATGAGGACCTGGAGGGGTGTGGCGGTCATGGATTCGGCTGCCTGCCTTGAGCGAGGGCCGCACTTTCGCGCGTTTGCCCCGCCCTGCCAAGTCGGCTACTCGTCCTTAGGCCGCCCGGTCAGGTGTTCCAGGTTGGGTTTGTAAGCTTCCACGAACGCGTTGCGCAGGATGCCCAGGATGGCCTGCATGGTGGAAACGTTCTTGTCGTCGATCGAGCCCGAGATCGGCACACGGGTGGCGAACTGGTCCTTGGACTGGTTCTTGAACAGCTTGGTGACGCCCTCCGCCACGGCCTCATAAGCCAGCTTGAGGGGATTCTTCTTGTCCTGTTCCACGTCCTGCTTCCAGCTGAATATCTTCAGCCCGTGGAACAACGGCTTCGCATAGCCGTCGAGCCGGCGGTTGCGCGCCTGCAGTTCCATGAAGAAGTCGCCCTCGCCCCCGGCGAAATCCAGCCCGCTGTACGCACGGGCGAGGTCGTTGGCCTTCACCAGCTTGATGTTGCGGATGCTGAGTTCGTAGCGGAAATCGCCCGCCCGCTCGAGCGGATCGAATTCCGCGCGCGTTTCCAAAGGCGCGTCGCCCAGCACCTTGGCGGTGGCGTGCATGTGCGCAACGCGCGAGCCGGGCTCGCCTTGCACGTTCGTAAGGTTCGTGGCCGTGCCGTTCACATCGGTCATCTTCAGGTCCACCTTCGGACTCGACACGAAGTTATGGAAGGTGACCGTGCCATCCACGACATTGACCTCTTCGAGGCGCGTCGGCACCAGCGCGCGCAACTGCGCCCGCCAGTCGACGCCCTTGCCCGTCTGCGTGTCGCCCTCGCCACGGCCGTCGACGAAGTTCAGCACCGGCTGGTAGAAGTCGACCTTGCCGCGGAGGCGGCCACGGGCGATGGCGCGCCAGCTCAGCGAGATGTCCGCCCTGGCCGTATCGAAGAAAGGCACGGGCACCTTGCCGTCCACCTTCTGGATGGTGAGGCGGTCGATCGAGTACGCCCCGCGCCATAGATGGATGTCGATATCGGCGATGTGGCCCGAGTACGCGCCCATGCGCGACAGCCGGCCATTGAGGTAATCGAGCACCACATAAGGCAGTGCGATACGGCCGATGATCAGTACGACGGCGACGACTCCGATGATCCAGAGGCTGCGGCGGTAACGGGTTCGCATTGGGGGGACACCATGGGCGGACTGGCCCAGTGTGGGGCGCGCATGGTCGTCATTTCATGAATTCGGATGTCTGGCCATCCAAACTTAGGGACACTCTGACCAATGATCGCCAACGCCACCGAGCCTGTCTGTTCGCAGGCCACAGGGCCGTCGGCGAAGGCAGACTGGCCGTCTGTCGAGACGGCGGACCGAAGGCCTGCGGACAGACAGGCTCGGCCCTCACGCATGAAAAACAAAGAGATAGGGTGACGTCAGGAAGGGCCGCCAAGGCGCCCGCACCGCTTGGAAAGGGAACCACCCTTCCCGGCGCGTCGCAGCCACCTTGGCGGCCCTTCCTGACGTCATGGCGTTGGCGATCATTGGTCAGAGTGTCCCTGCGAAATTGGTTCCAGACGAAAGTGTTGACACGTGTCGACGAACCGACATACCTTCGAACTCATGACGCAGCGCAACACCCATGGCCGCTTTGCCCTGAACCGACTTACGTCGGTGATCGGTGAGCTGCGTCTCGGCGGCGGCCTCCTTCTTATTAACCTTGTACTTATTACCTGCGGAGGTGCGGGCTGAGGGCAAGTGTCCAGGTG
>NZ_JBNDHZ010000053.1:0-30959 GCF_056755355.1 Luteibacter sp. HAY1-4A | reverse complement strand
GATCCAGCCCTGGCCGCTTACGTTGGCATGGGCCTGCACGCGGGGACCGAGGTCGTACTGGAGCCCACTGGAAAGGAACGGGCCGGCCCCGACAGGATTGAGCGCCAGCGGACGGGCCTGGTCCGGCCGTTCGTCGGCGGTGAGGCCGAGGCCGCGACCCTGGTCTTCCCGGCCCGGCAGGAGCCCGGAAGTGTCTTGCTGACCGTCCGCGCTCGCACCCAGGAGGGGCGGCGCCGCGTCCGAAACCACCGGCGCAGCCTGTCCTGCCGTAGCGAACGGCATCAACAGAAGCATGGTGAGTAAGGATCTGCGCATGGATAGTTTGTCGGCAGCGGCTGATATTCCCCGAGGCCCCGTCTTCAGCCAGATCGGGAACGGAACCGAGTGTATCCCATTTTACTTTTTACTAACACCCCCGGGAGCCCCCTTCAGGAAACGGAATCGCTGCCGTTGACCACGATTAAGGGGCATTCCGCCGATAAGGCGCACGGGTCCTGAGACTCGGCCACGGGCTCCCCATCGCGCGGCCGCGACAAGGCATATAGACTGATCAAAACACGACCGGAACCTCGTCAGGCGATGACCTTCGCTCCATCCCAAAGCCCGACTCTGCAGGCGCCCGGTCCAGGCGACGTGGAGCCGTTGCAGGACGCCCTCGAACGGCTGCTGCGCGCTGCGGACGCCGAATCGGTGCGCGCCGAATGCGAAGCCTTCGTCCACTGTCTCCTCGCCGAGGCCCAGGTGGGCTGGCGCGCGGACGCGGAAGCGGTTCCGGCACGCCCCGGGCTTCTCGAGCTGGCGGTCGACCCGCAGAACGAGCGCAGCCTGGAAGTCGTGGCGACCGAGACGGATCTTGCCACCTGGGCCGACATGTTGTCCTGGCTCGGCCGTCTCGCCTCCGCCCGGCTCCGCCAGCTCGCCGAAACCGCGAACCTCTACGAGGCCATCTCGCGGCTCGCGCTCGCCGAGCGGCTCCAGCGCGCGCTCTACGCCATCGCCGAACAGGCGGGCGCCGAGCACAACATGAAGGACATGATGAGTGCGCTCCACGGCATCGTGGGCAGCCTCATGTATGCCGAGAATTTCTTCATCGTCCTGTACGACGCACAGAATCGCACGGTCCGTTTTCCTTATTTCGTGGACACCGAGGATCAGGACATTCCCGATCCGGAGGGCATCCGCCCCATCGAGGCCATCGAGAACACGCTCACATGGCACGTGCTGCTCAGCGGCCGCTCCATGATGGGCGCCAGCAGCGAACTGGAAAAGAACCTGCCCGGTCCGCGGGTGAACATCGGCCCGCCCAGCGACGACTGGCTCGGCGTGCCCATGAAACGGGGCGACGACGTGGTCGGCGCGCTCGTGGTGCAGAGCTACCGGGACGACACGCGCTACACCGAGAACGACCGCGACCTGCTCACGTACGTCGCGCAGCACGTGCAAACGGCCCTCGAGCGGCGTCAGGCCCACGAGGAACTGGAGCGGCGCGTCACCACCCGCACGGCCGCCCTGCGCGAAGCCAACCGCGTGCTGCGCCAGCAGGTCCTGCAACGCCAGCGGGGCGAGCGCCTCCAGGCGGCGCTGTTCCGTATCGCGGAACTGGCCAATACATCGGACAGCATCGAGAACTTCTACGCGGCCGTGCACCGGGTCATCGGTGGCCTGCTTTACGCGCGCAATTTCTACATCGCGCTGTTGTCGGAAGACCAGAACAAGCTCACCTTCCCGTATTCCGTGGACGAACTCGACGGCGCGCGCGAGCCGCGCGAACTCGGCCGCGGCCTCACCGAATACGTGCTGCGCAACGGCAAGGCGCTGCTTGCCGACCGCGACGAGATCGATCGCCTCAATCGCGACCAGGTGCTCTCCACCAGCGGCGCGCGCTCGCTGCACTGGCTGGGCGTGCCGCTGATCTGGAACGAGAAATCGATGGGCGTGCTGGCCGTGCAGAGCTATACGCCCGAGCACACCTACAGTGCCCGCGACCAGGAATTGCTTACCTTCGTCAGTTACCACATCGCGAACGCGCTGCAGCGCAAATACACCACCGAATCGCTGAAGCAGGCGTATGCCAGCCTGGAGCGGCGCGTCACCGAGCGCACCCGCGCCCTCGCGCTCGCCAACCGCGACCTTCGCGAGCAGATCGCCGAGCGCGAACGCGTCGAGCGCCGGCTCAAGTACGAAACGCTGCACGACTCACTGACCGGGCTGCCGAACCGCACCCTGCTGCTGCAACGCCTCGAGCAGGCGCTGAACCACTACCGCGAGAATCCCGGCGAACTCTTCGCCGTGCTCTTCATCGATCTCGACCGGTTCAAGGTCATCAACGACTCCGTGGGCCACCTCGTGGGCGACGACCTGCTCTTCCAGGTCGGCGGCCGCATCCGCGCCTGCCTGAAGACACGCGACGTTGTCGCCCGCCTGGGTGGCGACGAATTCGCCGTGCTGGTCGAAGGCATCGTCGATCCGCAGGCGGCGACGCACATCGCGGAGCGCATCATCGCCCAGTTGCAGACGCCGTTCCGCTTGGGCGCGAAGGAAATCTTCACCTCCGCCTCCATCGGTATCGCGTTGCCCACCCCGGATTACACGCGTCCGGAAGAATTGCTGCGCGACGCCGACTCCGCCATGTACCGCGCGAAGGACGAAGGCCGCCATCGCGCCGCCGTCTTCGACGACCGCCTGCGCCGCGAAGCGCTTTCGCTGCTCGAACTGGAAGGCGACCTGCGCCGCGCGCTCACCCGCGCCGAGTTCGTGCCCTTCTACCAGCCCATCGTGGAACTGGAGAACGGCCGGGTCGTCGGTTACGAGGCACTGCTGCGCTGGCGCCATCCGGAACGCGGCCTGTTGCCGCCGGGCGACTTCCTCGCGGTGGCCGAAGACACCGGTTGCTCCGAGGCCATCGATTGGCAGATCTTCGAACAGGTGGCGCGCCAGGCGCGCGCTTTGGTGGGCGACGAGGGCTTCTTGAGCATCAATGTTTCGGGCAGCCATTTCCGCTCCCCCGACCTCGACCAGCGCCTGCTCGACCTGCTGGCCGAGCACAAGGTGCCGGCACGCTCCATCAGGGTCGAGGTCACCGAGCGCGCGCTGCTGGAGAATCCGGCACAGGTGAAGCGCATCCTGGAAAACCTGCGCGACCACGGCGTGGGCATTGCGCTGGATGACTTCGGCACAGGCTACTCGTCGCTGAGCTACCTGCACCAGTACCCGATCGAAACGCTGAAGATCGACCGTTCCTTCGTGATCGAGCTTCCGTCCGAAGACAACGAAGCGCACAGCACGGCGGTGGTGCGAGCCATCCAGGCGCTGGCCGATTCGCTGCGCATGCAGGTCATCGCCGAGGGCATCGAAACCGAATCGCAGATGCGCGTCCTGCGCCGCATCGGCTGCCGGTTCGGCCAGGGATTCCTGTTCGCCCAACCGGCACCCGCCAGCAAGTGGCTAGGCTCGCCGCTGTCGCTCGACGCCTGAGGTTTCCTCGATTCGCCGACAGGGTCGGCGATTGGGATTTACTGCAACGTGGAGGGCGACGGCGGCGTTTCGGACTGGGTCAGCAGCCGCTCCGCGTCCACGCGGTCGAAGGTGTAGCGCGCGGCGCAGAATTCGCAGATCACTTCGATCTCGCCCTGCCGGTCCTCGAGCGTTGCCTCCACTTCCTTGCGTCCCAGCGCACGCAGCATGCCTTCCACGCGCTCCTGCGAGCAGGTGCAGCCGAACGCCAGCGGCTTCGGTTCGTACAGCCGCACGGTTTCTTCGTGGTACAGGCGATAGAGCAGCTCTTCCGGGCGCGTGGCGAGCATCTCGCTGGCGCTCAGCGTGGCGGTGAGGTGGCCGACCCGGGTCCAGGCGTCGTCGTCCTGCTCCGCGGCGCCATGGCCACCTTCGCCCGGCACGGGCTGGAGCATCAGCCCCACTGCGTGCTGGCCGTCGGCCGCCAGCAGGATGCGCGCCGGCAACTGCTCGGAGCGCTCGAAGTAGTTTTCGAGCGCTTCGCCGATCGTGCCGGTGTCGTCGAGCTGGACCACGCCCTGGTAGCGGCCGCGCTCCGCGTGACCGATGGTGATGGCGAGCATCGCCTCGGGCAGGTTCGCCAGTTCGACCTGCGCTGGCAGCGCCTGCGCGTCGTACCGCGCCAGGCCGCGGAGGCGGCCCTTGTCCGTGCATTCGGTGAACAGCAGGCGCAAGGCGCCCTGGCTCTTGAACTCGAGCGAAAGCGCGCCCTCGAACTTGATATTTCCCGTAAGCAGCGCGCTGGCAGCCACGGCCTGGCCCAGGGTGTCGCGCAGGCCGCTGGGATAATCGGCACGCGATGCGATTTCGTGCCAGCTGGCACCCAGCCGCACCAGCACGCCGCGCACTCCCGCTTTCTCGAGCATGAAGCGATGCAGCACGTCTTCGGACGCAAGGGTTTCGACGATCGAATCGGTCACGGCGGTCTCCTGGTGATCCGACGGAAGGTGGGGACGCACGCGGGCACCGACAAGCCTGCGGCGGACTTGCCCCTTATACTGCGCCATCCTCCGTCATAGCGCCGCCATGAGCCCCACGCCTCGTTCGCCACTACGCCGGATTGCCCGCCTGCTGGGCCTGCTGCTCGTCGCGTGGCTGGCGCTCTCCTGCCTCGTCGTGATCGCGCTGCGCTTCGTGCCACCCTGGACCAGTGCCATGATGATGGAGCGCCGTGTGGAGGCACTGATGCACGGTGAGCGGGACTTCGCATTCCGCCACCGCTGGGTACCCTGGGACCATATCTCGCCGCAGGTGGGCATCGCGATGGTGGCCGGTGAAGACCAGAAGTTTCCGTTCCATCACGGATTCGACGTGGATGCCATCCAGGACGCCATCGACGCGGCCGACGAAGGCAAGCGTCTGCGTGGGGCCAGCACCATCAGCCAGCAGGTTGCCAAGAACCTGTTCCTGTGGAACGGACGCAGCTTCGTGCGGAAGGGTCTCGAAGCCTGGTTCACCGTGCTCATCGAAACCTTCTGGCCGAAGCAGCGCATCCTGGAGGTCTACATGAACATCGTGGAGCTCGGTGACGGCGTCTACGGCGTAGGCGCGGCCAGCGAGGCGTTCTTCCACACCACGCCCGACCGTCTCGGCATCGGACAGGCGGCGCGGCTCGCCGCGGTGTTACCGAATCCGCACCGTTTCCACGCCGATGCGCCGAGCGCCTATGTGCAGCGCCGCGCGGAATGGATCGCGCGGCAGGCGGCGCAACTCGGCGGGCCGGCTTACCTCACGCGGCCGGCGCCCGTCGCCGGCCGCGTTCACTGAGTAGCGTTCCATGTCGTTTTCCCTTGCCATCGTCGTTCCCGCCTACAACGAAGCCCAGGTGATCGGCAGCTTCCATGCCCGTCTCGCCGGCGTACTCGACGGTATCGACGCGACGTGCCGCGTCATCTACGTGGACGACGGCAGCAGCGACGACACGTGGCCGATGTTCGTGGCACTCGCCGAACAGGATCCGCGCGTCGAGGCACTGCGGCTCTCGCGCAATTTCGGCAAGGAGGCCGCCATGACCGCGGGTCTCGATGCCGCCGACGCCGATGCGATCGTCGTCATCGACGCCGACCTCCAGGACCCTCCGGAACTCATCCCCGAACTGGTCGCGCGCTGGCTCGACGGATACGACGTGGTGTACGCCACACGCGGCGAGCGCGACGGCGAAACGCGCACGAAGAAGTTCACGTCCGCCGCCTTCTACCGCGTGATGGAGAAGCTGTCCGACACCCCCCTGCCCCGCGATACCGGCGACTTCCGCCTGCTCTCGCGCCGCGCCGTGGAGGCCATGCGCGGGCTGCGCGAACGGCAGCGCTTCATGAAGGGCCTGTTCGCCTGGATCGGCTACCCGCAGACGTCCGTCACCTACCATCGCGACGCCCGCCGCGCCGGCAAGACCAAATGGAACTACTGGCGGCTGACCAACCTGGCGGTGGAAGGCATTACCTCGTTCTCCACCGCGCCGCTCCGCATGGCCACGTGGCTCGGCGTGTCCGCCGCCGGCCTGGCCTTCCTGTATGGCTTGTGGGTCATGCTAAAGGCACTGCTCTGGGGCGACCCCGTGCGGGGCTATCCCACGCTGATGGTCGTGATCCTCTTCCTGGGCGGCGCGCAGTTGCTCGCACTCGGGGTCATCGGCGAATACGTCGGACGAACCTACGCGGAAGCCAAGCGCCGTCCGCTCTACTACATCGAATCGCGCCGCGGCGGCCTATGGCCTTCGGCAGATCGCGGGCCCTCCCCACCCCAGCGGTAAAATCCCTCCATGGCGGTGGATCCCGCCCGATGGACGGGAAGCGAGCATGCGGCCGCAGGTGAATCCGGAGTGCGATTCGTGCGCACGGTACTGATGTGCCATGCCGGGGACGCGTTCGACCGCGAGGGCCTCGCGGCCTGGCTGGCGTCGTTTTCCGATCTGGCCGGCATCGTCGTGATCGAGGAAACCGCCGCGCAGAAACGTGCGCGCGTCAAACGGGAGCTGCGGCGTCTCGGCCCCTTGCGGTTCCTCGACGTCCTCGCGATGCGGCTGTACTACCGCCTCGCACTCGCCGCCGCCGACCGCGGTTGGATGGACGACAGCCTGGCGGCGCTCCATCGCCGGTTCGGCCAGGCGCCGGGCGTGCCCGAACTCCGTGTTGCGGATGCGAATGCCCCCGAGGTGGGCGATTTCCTGCGCAAGCATGCGCCCGACGTGATGATCGCGCGCAGCAAGCAGTTGCTGGCGCGGCGGATCTACCGCATCCCGCGGCACGGTTCTCTGGTAATGCATCCGGGCATCTGTCCGGAATACCGGAACGCCCACGGCTGTTTCTGGGCGCTCGCCGAACGCGACCTGGATCGTGTGGGACTGACGCTGTTGCGTATCGACGCCGGCGTCGATACCGGCCCGATCTACGGCTATTTCACCTATCCCTTCGACGAATCGCGCGAGTCGCACGTGCGGGTGCAATACCGCATGGTGCTCGAGAACCTGGATGCCATCGCCCAGCGGATCCGCGACATCGTCGCCGGGGAGGCCCGGCCCGTGGACGTCACGGACCGGGCCAGCGGCACATGGGGACAGCCGTGGCTCAGCCGCTACCTGCGCTGGAAGCGCGCCGCGCTGGCAGCCGCCAGATGAGCCTGGTCAGCCTCATGTACCACGACGTCCTGTCCGGAGGACGCTGGGACGACAGCGGGTTCCCGGGCAGCGCCGCGGCGCATTACAAGCTCGACACGGCGAACTTCCTGGCCCACCTGGACGCTCTCGTCGAGGCAGGGCTCACCTTCGCGGAACCCGACGCCGTCGCAACAGGCCGCTACGAGGGATGCTTCCTCACGTTCGACGACGGCGGCGGCAGCGCTCCCTGGATCGGCGAAGCACTGCGGGCCCGCGGCATCGGCGGCGGTTTCTTCATCACCACCGCCCGCATCGGCACACGCGGATTCGTCAGCGCACACGACCTCCGCGCGATGCGCGCCGACGGTCACCTCATCGGGAGCCACTCGCACACACACCCGGCGAACATCTCGCGGCTCGACACACGGTCGCTGCACCGCGAGTGGCGGCAAAGTGTCGACGTCCTCGAGCAACTGCTCGGGGAGGCCGTATGCGCCGCATCCGTGCCGGGTGGGTTCATGTCGACGCCCGTGCTGACCGCCGCCGCGGCCGCCGGCATCCGCACGCTGTTCACGTCCGAACCCAGCACCGCGACACGTCATACCGGGGCTTGCGCCGTGCTCGGCCGTTACGCCCTCCTGCGCGAATCGCCACCCACGTCCGCGGTGGCACTCGCCGCCGGACACGGTGCCGCACGCCTGGGGCAATGGACGCGCTGGAACGTAAAGAAGCCGCTCAAGCGTTGGGCGGGGCCCGTGTACCGATTCACTCGGGCGCGGCTGTTACGCAGCCGTGACGACGCGCTGCGCTCCGCTCCTTCATCTCACCATGACTCCGGTACGGCCGGCCCGGAGTAGACTGCTTCCACCGCGGCGGCGGGCCGCGCCCACCCGGGAGTCGAGCATGCAGCAGGTCAAGCATCTCCTTGCAGCCAAGGGCAGTGCCGTTTACGCGGTGGCGCCCGACGCGGCCGTGTACGAAGCCCTCGAGCAGATGGCCGAAAAGAATGTCGGCGCCCTTGCCGTGATTCGCGGCGATGAACTGGTCGGCATCGTTTCCGAGCGCGATTACGCCCGCAAGGTTGTCCTCAAGGACCGCTCGTCGCGCGAGATGTCCGTGGCGGAAATCATGACGCCGGGCGTGGTCACCGTGGGGCCCGATGCCTCCGTGGACGACTGCATGCGGCTGTGCACCGATAACCGGCTGCGCCACCTGCCCGTGTTGGACGGCGGGCGCGTCGTGGGCATGGTGTCGATCGGCGATCTCGTCAAGGCGACGATTTCCGAGCAGAAGGAAACCATCAACCAGCTGGAAAGCTACATCGTCGGCTGATCCGCATTCTTCACATCGCTGGACTCCGGGGCGAGGTCGCGCGAGGTGGCCGCGCGCCGGGCCACTTCCATGGCCACGGCGGCAAGTGCCGCGCAGATGGCCCCGATGCCGGCGATGCCCACGCCGATGGCGTGCAGTCCCTGGAGCCCGCCGGTGACCAGCAGGTCGCCGAGGCGCCATACGGTCGTCTCGATGAAGTTCTTGCCCTTGTAGCGCAGCTCGCGCGGTATACGCGTATAGAGTGCGTCCGCCGCCGGCTTGGCCATGCCATAGGTGAACCCGCGCGTGCCTACCTGCACGATGGCGATCAGCGGCACCGCGAAACCGAACAGGAGTGCATCGCTGGGCCCATGCGTGGTCAGCCAGGCCAGCAGGACGAAGTTCACGACCGAGGGCACCACCAGCGCCCACACCGTACCGAGGCCACGCATGAGCAGCGGCGTAAGGGTGAGTTGGAGGACCGCGCCCAGGCCGTTGATCCACAGATCGAGGTCGGCGTAGAACGCGGTGCGAGCGGCATTGTCCGCGAAATGGGCCTTCGTGTAGTCGGCCATCAGCGCGTAGGCCATCGTGGCGATGCCGTCGCTCAACAGCATCAGCAGCGTCATGTAGCGCAGGAACGGTTGTGACACCGCGGCCTTCGCACCCTCGACGATCGAACCGCCGAGGGGCGGCGCGTCACCGCTGTCGCCGGCCTCCCCACGCGTCGATATGGCGAGCAACGCGCCGAGCGACACAAGAAGCATGACCGCGGACAGCACCAGCATCGCGGGCACACCCAGGCGCACGACAACGAGGCGGGTGAGCAGCGGGCCGGCCAGGGCACCGGCCATGCCGCCGAAAGCGATGAAGGGAAACACGAGCCGCGCCTGCCGACTCGGATACACGTCGGCCATGAAGCTCCAGAACAACGAGACCACGAACAGGTTGAAGACGCTCAACCAGACGAAGAACACGCGGCCCAGGAGCTCCGCACCGATACGGTCCTGAGCGACGAAGGCGGGCACGAAGGCGACGAGACAGGCGACGAAGAAAAGGTAACTGCCCAGGAGCACACGCCGTCGCGGAAAGCGCGAGACCAGCCAGCCGAACACTGGCGTCAGTGCCAGCATCACCACGAGGACGATGGCGTAGAACAAGGGCAGCGACGACGATCCCACCGCACCCACCAGCTGGTCGCGCACGGGGCGCAGGACGTAGTAGGAGGTCAGTATCAGGAAAAAGGAGATGACCGATAGCGCGAGGGGCGTACCCTCGCCGCGGGCGGCATTCGGTCTCTGGTTCACGATGGCCCAAGGTCCGGTGGAAGCGGCGTCCGAAGCCTAGCACGCCCATGCGGTCCGTTCAGGGTCGTCAAGAGGCCATCCGTTGTCGCGGGGCGGGAAGTAAAAGACAATGCCTGTAACCGGGGTATCCGGTGTTCCCTGTCCCGTGGCGCCGCCGGCGTCTCGATCCGCGAGAAAAGCATGCCGTTTCGTTCCGCGTCCCTGCTCGCCTGTGCGCTCGTCTGCGCCGCGTCGTCTTCTTTCGCGCTCGCCGCGGCCCCGCAAAAACCTCCGGTCGTCCACGTCGATCCCACCGCGGCGAAGCTGCCCCCTGAGCGGGTCAAGGAAACCGTCGAGAACTACAAGCGGTGGCTCGACGCCCTGGAGGCGCGAGATGTTGCGCCCGCGGTCGTCACCGCGGTCATCGTCGACGACAAGGTTGTCTATGAACGGGCCATCGGCTATGCGAACGCGAAGACGAAGGAACCCGCCACGCCGGAAACCGTGTTCCGCCTGGCCTCGCTCTCGAAGGCATTCGCCACCGGCGTCACCGCCGTGCTGGTGCGTGCCGGGTTCCTCAGCTGGGACACCAAGCTGATCGACACCATTCCCTATTTCAAGCTCAAGGACATGCAGGCCGCCCAGCAGGCCACCGTCCGCGACATCCTGGGGCAGCGACTGGGCCTGCCGCGCAACACCTACGACGCGATGCTGGAAGCCGATGCGCCCTATGAGGAACTCGTGCGCAAGCTCGACGAGGTCGACCTCTCGTGCAAGGTCGGCGAATGCTACGGCTACCAGAATGTCGCCTTCAGCATGATCGGCGACGTGATCTTCGCCCAGACCGGCGACTACTTCTTTCGCCAGGTGGAACGGCGCATCTTCACGCCGCTGGGCATGACCACCGCGAGCTACGGCCGCGACGCGCTCGAATCCAGCAAGAGCTGGGCGCGGCCGCACCGCGGCACGCCCCACCACTGGGTGCCGTACGAGCCCAACGACAGCTACTACCGGGTGGCTCCCGCAGCCGGCGTGAACGCCAGCCTGCGCGACATGGAGCAATGGCTGATGGCGCAGATGGGCGCACGCCCCGACGTCCTGCCCACGCAGGCGCTCGACGTGCTGCATGCGCCGGAAGTGTCGACCCCTTCGGAAGAACGCTCCCAACCCTGGCGGCGCGCGCGCGTCACCGATGCCCACTACGCGCTCGGCTGGCGTGTCTTCAAGTACGCCAACGAAGACCTCGTCTATCACGCGGGCGCGGTATCGGGTTATCGCACGATGATCGGCTTCTTCCCGAAGTACCACGCCGGCGTCGTCACGATGTGGAATGCCGCCGGCCCGGTGCCGGGCGGACTCATGCCCATGGTGTTCGACAGCTTGCTCGGCTTGCCGCACGTGGACTGGGCCGGCGTCGACGGGCCGGTACGCGACGTTCCGGTGGCGAAGGCCGCGGCGGCCGCTCCTGCGAAGGCCAAGGCCGGCTCGAAGAAGGGTGCGACCAAGAAGAAGACGGCGAAGAAGAAGCCCTGATCGGGCACTGCGTCTGGTGGGAAGCGCGCCCGCTCGCGAACGGGACTTCGCGGCACACCCTTCGCGCGCGAGCGCGCTTCCCACAAAAACGAAAACGGCCCTCGCGGGCCGTTTTCGTTTTTACCTGCCGAGGTTGAACTGCAACCTTCGCCGCAGCGTCACCGCCATCGGCTCGCCATTGCGCGTGGCCGGCTTGTACTCCCAGCGGCTGACGGCGTCGATCGCCGAGCGATCGAAGACATGCTTGGGCTGCGAATCGACCACCGTGACATTGCCGACGGTGCCGTCGGTACCCACGGTGAGTTCGACGTCGACCCAGCCTTCCTGGTTCGCGCGCATCGCCGCGGTCGGGTAGCGCGGGCTCACCTGGCGTACAAGGACGGCGTCGCTGATCGCGTCGGTCTCGGCCGCCGCCGGTCGCGGCGCAGGTGTCGCGGGTCGGTTGGCGGGCGCCGCCGGCTGCTGCTGGGCGGTAGTGCGTGCCGCCTGTTCGCGTGCCGCGGCCAGGCGCTGCGCCTCAGCCGCCTGCTCGGCCTGCTGCTTCGCCGCCGCTGCGGCGTTCTGCTGGGCGAGTTGCTGCGCCTTTTGCGCATCGACGGCCTGCTGCTGTTCGCGATCGAGCGTCTTGCGCTGGGCATCGAGTTTGGAGCGCAGGATGGTCAGCGTGTAGTTCTCCGGGTCCGCCTTGGCGAGCAGGTCGATTTCGCGCTGCGCTTCGGCAAATTCACGCTGGTTGATCGTCTGCTCGGTGGCGGCGGCACCATAGGAGAAGGTTTCGCGCAGGGCGTCGGCGGCCACCGGGTTGCCCGGCTGCTTCTGCAGCACCTTCATATAGAACTCGAACGCGTTGTTACCCGCGGGGGCGACCAGTCGTTGCTCATTCATGGCGGTGCGGGCTTCGGCCAGGAGCTGGTCGACGCTGAGCGCATCGACGTTGGCCGGCGGGGCTTCACGCGTCGCCGCGGTTTTTTGCGCTGCGGTAGGACCGGGCGAGATACCGGCCGATGCATCGCGATATGGTTTGATGATCAGGAACCACGCTGCGATGGCGAGGGCCACGACGATGGCGACGACGGCAAGCGTGACGGGATTGACGGCGCCGCGCGCGAGGCGGCGCGAGGAAAGGCGATGACGGGTATCCATGGCGGTTCGGAACGGACTCCGCTGACGCGCGCCCCTCTATGGCTTGACGCGGAAGACCCCCCGTCCCCCGCAGCGCGATGTGGCGACAAGGTAACCGTAATGGCCGCGTGAATCCAGTTCGCCCGCCTAGGAGCTTTTCCCGGACCCCAAACGAACGACCCCGGCGAGGCCGGGGTCAAGTCTTCGAAGTGACTCCCCGCGCTGGGCACCGCGGGGAGCTAATTCGCTAAACGTACTTTCTTATTGGAGGTAACGCTTACTTGGCCTTCGGCGCCTTCGGGGCCTTGGCGGTCTTGGTCGCGCGAACCACCTTGGCGGCGGCGACCTTCTTCGAAGCAGCCTTGCGCGGCGAAGCCTTGCGCGTGGCCTTCTTGGCGGGGGCCTTACGTACGGCCTTCTTCACCGCCTTCTTGGCGGCAACCTTACGGGTGGACGTCTTGCGGGCGGCCGTCTTGCGAGCGCCCTTCTTCGCAGCGGCCTTCTTCGCCGGCGACTTGCGGGTAGCAGCCTTACGGGTCGCGACCTTGCGGGTCGAGGCCTTCTTCGCCGGCGACTTGCGGGCGGCGGTCTTCTTCACGGTCGACTTCTTGGCCGCCTTGCGGGCGGTTTTCTTGGCAGTGGATTTCTTGGCAGTGGCCATGGTTCGTCTCAGCTCCTCATCAGTTGGCAGTGGTTGCCCAGTAAAAGCGTGGAGGAACGCTTCGACCAGCAGGTCGCTGTTCGTAGCGTGCCTCAAATTGTTCACTTGGCGGCGAGTACGTTCATCGGAAAGCAGGCGGAGCACATGCAGCGGAATCGAGACTGTGATCTTGCGAACCGACCCCGCTTTAGAACCATGCTCCACATACGGCCTGATGAATTTTCCTGTTTCCATTCCGGGTTCCCCGTCGATTGACGCAAAAGCTATTCCTGAACATTTCCGCTGTCAATAAATTTTGGCACTAAATTGAAGACGTTGCGGACGGATAGCAGCGACTTGAGGCGACCTCGGAACGCGCCTCCACTCGTTTCGCGAACCGCATTTGCATCGCCGCGACACCCGCGACTAAACACACGCGCATCGCAAACGGGTTCAGCAAACCTCATAAATAAAGGCATATTTCGTTCGTCGTGGGAAACGGTGCGCGTTCGCGAAGGCGACGGACGACGTGCGTCGGCGACGCCCGAAAAACTCCCGCGCGGTCTCGTTCCGGGGGATGAACGGAGTTCAACTGGGGGCGAAAAAAAAATTTCCCCGGACCCCCTCCGGAACAAAAAAAATGCCGGTCGAGGACGACCGGCATCGGATTCGGGCTTGCCGAAGGGGATCAGTGATCGTCGTTTTCGGCGACCTCGGCGTACTCGTCGGGCTTGAGCAGACCGTCGAGTTCCGACTTTTCGGTGATCGTCAGCTTGAAGATCCAGCCACCTTCGTAGGGGTCGCTGTTGATCGTTTCCGGTGCGTCGGCAAGAGCCTCGTTCACCGCGATGACTTCGCCCGACACCGGCGAGTAGATATCGGACGCAGCCTTCACCGACTCGACCACGGCGACGCCGTTGCCAGCCTGGACCGTGCTGCCCACTTCCGGCAGTTCGACGTACACCAGGTCGCCAAGCGCTGCCTGAGCATGGTCGGAAATACCGACAGTCACAGTGCCGTCACTCTCGACGCGGACCCACTCATGGGACTTCGCAAACTTCAGATCGCCAGGGATTTCGCTCATGGGACGGGGCCTCGTTCTGTTCGGTACGGGTGCGGGAAAGGGATGTTCGATTGTACCGGTAAGTGGCTCGCTGGAAAGCGGGCCTGGGCACACGCTGTACGTATAAGCGCCTTGGTGCCCACCGGCTTGGAGGATGTTCCCCCACGCCGAGGCGTGAATTCACCGACAGAAAGCCGTGGGCGTTCGGGACTACCTTGTGGTCGCGGAGCGCCCCTGACCCCGCATCGATTTCGCCTCCCCCATTCGCGGCGAACCACCCCAGCGAAACCATCGCAGCATCCAAGACGGAGTTCCCATGAAACGGATTCTCAAGACCCCCCTGATCGCCACCGCCCTGGCTTTCACCTTCTCCGCCCCACTGCTGGCCAAGGAAGTGGCCTCAGTGAGCGAGGCCCGCCAAGAAGCAGCACGCACCGTGGCGTCGCTCGTCAACGACGAAGCCTTCGGTAGCGCCCTGCGCGATCAGCTGGATCGCCAGAACGCCGCCATGCTCGCAGACGTGCTCCGAGACTACGCTTCCGGTCGCGCGGAAAATTCTACCTCGGACGCGCTCGCCGACATCGACGACCTGGAGCGACAGGCGATCCGCCTGCGGGGCCTCGACGGTTTCCTCGATGACCTTTTCGATATCCGGGTTCACGGCGTCGCCAAGGGGCAGGCCGTGTCCAGCGTCCGCGGCATGTGGACGGGCACGATCGTGAAGCACAAGTCAACGGGGCAGGAAGAACTTTTCGCATTCGATGGCTCCGGAACGGAACACCGTTTCCCGCTGGACGAGGCTCCCGACGTTCCGATGCTCCTCGTCGAATCCGAGAACGCTCAGGTAACGCGGGCCGGCATCCAGGTCATGAACTCGGTGATGCAGCGGAACGGCTTCCAGAACCTGTCGGCGAAGAGTTCGCGGCGATCCGCTGAATCCGAAGAGCTGACCCTCCTGCAGGCGATCTATCTGGAAGAGGATATGGAGCCGTACGAATGGAAGGGTACCCCGGAAATCTTCGCCGTGGTGTCCGGCATCGGCCCCGATGGCAAAGCTCAGGTCATCACCAAGCAGATGCCCTGGCTGGACACAGACAAGAAATGGTTCACCCCGAAGAATGGCAATGGACTGGACCTGATCACCTGGCGGGACTTCGGTACCAACTATGTGAACGTCGAGTTCTGGGAAGAAGACGGCGAACTGAACTTCCGTGATCTCGCACTCGGCATCATCGACGGCGCCGGCACCTTCGCAAACCTGCTAGCGCCGGGAGTGCCGACGGCACTGGTGACGGCAGGTGTCCGCCTCGTGGCGGACCAGATCTTCAACGTCCTGAACAAGGTGAACGAGAAGCCGGACTACATCGATTCGATCTATGTGATCGAACGCGGCGGCAACTACGGGACGATGGCAAATCCGCTGACTGGATTCAGGGGTTACGCCAAGATGGTCCTCAAGCCTTATGAAGTGAAGGGCTCGTCCCTCAAGGACAACGTGTCCAAGGTAGACGACGACAAGGTCCACTGACCGAACGGGAAAGGGCGGCCTCCCGCCGCCCTTTCCCGACGACCCACGAGAAAAGCGGAACTCAGTCCGCAATACCCGGCATCGGCTGTCCATCGCGCACGAACGGGAACTTCACCACGCGCACGGGCACTTCGCGGCCTCGGATGTCGACACGCACGTTGTCGATCTCGCCGGCCGGCACGCGGGCGAAGGCTACCGACTTGCCCAAGGTCGGCGCGAAGCCGCCGGACAGGATCTCACCCTCGCCGGCGGACGTGAGCACCTTCTGGCCGTGGCGGAGCACACCCTTCTCGTCCATCACGAGCCCGACCATGGCACGCGGCACACCGTCGGCCTTTTGCTTCTCGAGCGCCCCGCGCCCGATGAAGTCGCGCCCCTCGTCGAGGGAGATCGTCCAGGCGAGCGCGGCTTCCCAAGGCGTTACCGTCTCGTCCATGTCCTGACCGTAGAGGTTCATGCCGGCCTCCAGGCGTAGGGTATCGCGCGCGCCGAGGCCCGCCGGGGCGACACCCGCTTCGTGCAGCAGCTTCCAGAGTTCGACCACGCGCGCGTTGGGAACGACGACCTCGAAGCCGTCTTCACCGGTATAGCCCGTGCGCGCGAGGAACAGCGGCATGCCGTTCGGCCCTTCGATCTCGATGGCGGCGAACTTGCCCAGCTTGCGCGCCTTCTCGCGTACGTCTTCCGGAAGGAGGCCGATGAGCTTTTCACGTGCATTCGGACCCTGCACGGCGATCATGCCGAACTCCGGGCGCTCGCGAACCGTGACGCCGAATGGCGTGGCCTGCTTCTGAATCCAGGCCAGGTCCTTGTCGCGGGTGGCGGCGTTCACCACCAGGCGGAAAAAGTCCTCGCGAAGGAAATAGACGATGAGGTCGTCGACCACGCCGCCGGTCTCGTCGAGCATGCAGGTGTAGAGCGCCTTGCCCGTCTTGGCCAGCTTGTCGACGTTGTTCGCCACGAGCTTGCGGAGGAACTCGCGAGTGCGGTCGCCGTTGAGGTCCACCACGGTCATGTGCGACACGTCGAACATGCCGGCGTCCTTGCGCACGGCGTGGTGCTCCTCGATCTGCGAGCCATAGGCGATAGGCATGTCCCAGCCGCCGAAATCGACCATGCGGGCGCCCAGCTCGCGGTGGGTGGCGTTGAGTTCGGTCTTCTGGGTCATCGGCATACCTTGCGCGGATTGGGGGGCGGGAACAGCCTCCCATTATCCGGCCGCGCGGTGCCGAAGGCCAATGGGCACCAAGACAGGGTGCCGCCGACTCCTGCTAGCCTTGCCCTCCATGGCGACGGCTTCCTTCCCCGGCTCGGCGACTCTTACCCGCGACGAGGGCGGCGCGCGGCTGTCCCTGGCCGGCGACTGGACGCTATCTCATTACCCGGACCTGCAACGCCGGGCCGTCGAGCTGGCCGGCTCGTTCGATGCCGGCGTAGCCGTCGATATCGCCCGCCTGGGCGCCATGGACACAGCGGGCGCCTTCGTCATCGCCGAACTGCTGGGCAGTTCGCGAACCCAGGCGCTCGCCCAGGACGAGGCCCTCCCCCCGGCCCGGCGCGCGCTGCTGAAGACCGTCGGCGACGCGATCGACACCTATTGCACTGGAGTGAAGCGCCCCCGCGATGCCGGTTTCGTCGTGATGCTCGAGCGCATCGGCAAGGCCGTGCAGGGTTTCTGGAAACAGACCACCAAACTGCTCGCCTTCATCGGCATGACCTTGCAGGGGTTCCTCGCCACCGTGTGGCGTCCGCGCCGCTGGCGGGTGACCTCCCTGGTGTCGCACATCGAGCAGACCGGCCTCGACGCCGTTCCGATCCTCGCGCTTCTCTCCTTCATGGTGGGTTGCGTCGTGGCCTTCCTCGGCTCCACCGCGCTGGCAAGCTACGGTGCCAGCGTCTTCACGGTCGACCTGATCGGCTTCGCCTTCCTGCGCGAGTTCGGTGTATTGCTTACCGCGATCCTCCTCGCCGGCCGCACGGCCAGTGCCTTCACCGCGCAGATCGGATCGATGAAAGCGCGGGAAGAGATCGACGCCATCCGTACGCTTGGCCTCGACCCGGTGGAACTGCTGGTGCTCCCGCGCGTACTCGCCCTGCTCATCGCGCTTCCCCTGCTCACCTTCCTGGCGATGATCGCCGGGATCGTCGGTGGTGCGGTGGTGTGCATGGCGGTATTGAAGATGTCGCCGTCGATGTTCCTCAGCATGTTCCAGGCAGACATGTCGCTCAGGCAGTTCCTCGTCGGTATAGCCAAGGCGCCGGTGTTCGCGTTCATGATCGCCGTGATCGGCTGCATGGAAGGCTTCAAGGTGTCCGGCAGCGCGCAGTCCGTCGGCGAGCACACCACGTCCGCCGTGGTGCAGTCGATCTTCGTGGTGATCCTGCTCGACGCGCTGGCCGCCCTCTTCTATATGGAGATGAACTGGTGACCGCCGAGACCGTCATCGAGGTGCGCGGGCTGGTGAACCGCTTCGGTTCGCAGACCGTGCACGAGGACCTGAACCTCGACGTCTACCGCGGAGAGATCATCGGCATCGTGGGCGGCTCGGGCACCGGCAAGTCGGTGCTGCTGCGGACCATCGTCGGCCTGGTGCGCCCGGTGGCGGGCGAGGTCCGCGTGTTCGGCGAGAACCTGCTCGCGCTGCCGGAAGAGCGGCGGTCGCAGGTGGAGCGGCGCTTCGGCGTGCTGTTCCAGAGCGGCGCGTTGTTTTCGTCGTTGACCGTCGCCGAGAACGTGGCCCTGCCGCTGGTGGAGCACGCGGGCCTTCCGCGCGTGGATGCACAGCGGCTCGCCGGGGTGAAGCTCGCGCTGGCCGGCCTCCCCGTGGACGCCGGTCGCAAATATCCGTCGCAGTTGTCGGGCGGCATGATCAAGCGCGCGGCACTCGCCCGGGCGCTTGCGCTGGACCCGGAAATCCTCTTCCTCGACGAGCCGACCGCAGGCCTGGATCCCATCAGCGCCGCGGCCTTCGACAGTCTCATCGTCACCTTGCGCAACGCCCTCGGACTCACCGTTTTCCTTGTGACCCACGACCTCGACACCCTCTACTCCACCTGCGATCGCGTCGCGGTGCTGTCGCAGCGGCGCGTCCTCGCGGCCGCCCCCATCGACGAAGTGGCGAAAACGGACGACGCATGGGTGCAGGCCTATTTCAACGGACCGCGCGGCCGCGCGGCCACATTCGCCGCCCACAAGGGCGGCGGCTAGGGAGCCAATCATGGAAACCCGCGCGCACCACATCCTCATCGGGCTCTTCACCGTCCTCGTCGTGCTCTTCGGCCTCGGTTTCGGCGTATGGCTGGCCAAGGCGCATTCCGACCAGGAATGGAACTACTACGACGTGGTTTTCAACGAGGCCGTGACCGGCTTGTCGCGAGGAGGCGCGGTGCAATACAACGGCATCCACCTTGGCGACGTGACGCAACTGCGCCTGGATCCGGAAGACCCGCGGCGCGTGCTGGCACGCATCCGCGTGGCGGGCGACACGCCACTGCGGCAGGACACGCATGCAAAGCTGGGCCTCACGGGCGTAACCGGCGTCGCGATCATCCAGCTGTCCGGTGGATCGCCGGGCAGCCCGTTGCTCGTCGGGCACGACGGCGAGGTGCCGAGCATCGTGGCGGATCCATCGCCGCTCTCGCGCATCCTCGCAAACGGCGAAGACCTCATCACCAACATCAACCAGGCGGCGGCGCGGGCCAGCCAGCTCCTGTCGAAGGAAAATGTGCACGCGATCGAACGCACGCTCGACCACCTCGACAAGACCACGGGCGTCATCGCCGACGAGCGCGAAGACATCCGCTCGTTGATCGGACAACTCGCGACGGCGACGCGCCAGGCCAACGAGACGCTCGCCGAAAGCCGCACGCTGGTGCACAACGCCAACGGCCTCGTGGAGGGCCAGGGCAAGGCCACGCTGGAAAGCGCGCAGCGCGCCATGGCATCCCTCGAACATTCGATGGCCACGATCGACCGCCTGCTCAACGACAACAACGACGCGCTCAACGGCGGCGCGGCCAGCCTGGGGCAACTGGGTCCGGCCTTGCACGAGTTGCGCGACACGCTGGGTTCGCTGCGTTCCATCACCCGGCGCCTCGACGAGAATCCGAGCGGCTACCTGTTCGGTCGCGAGAACACCAAGGAGTTCACCCCATGAGCCGTGCCCGCCTCGCCGTTCCCCTGTTATTCGCATTGCTCACAGCCTGCTCGATCCTGCCGAAGGCGGAGACGCCACGTATCTATACGTTGCCTGCGTCCCCCGGTGCCCGGCCGGCCGCGGCCACGCCGGTAGACTGGGCGTTACGCATCGCGTCGCCGAATGCACCACGCGTCCTTGAGAATTCCCGCATCGCAGTGGTGCCCGAAGCCAACACGGTCACGGTCTATGCGGGCGCGCGCTGGTCCGACACCGTGCCGAAGCTCTTCCGGAACCGGCTGGCCGATGGCTTCCGCGACAGCGGCAAGGTGCCGGCCCTCAGCACGGACGACAGCGACCTGGCCGCCGACTATGAGCTGGGTGGCGCACTCGCTGCCTTCCAGACCGAATATGTCGGCGGCAAACCCGAGGTAGTCGTGCGCTTCGACGCGGTGCTCGCCGATACCCACAAGCACCGCATCGTGGGCAGTCGCCGCTTCGAGGTGCACGAACCGGTGGACGGCAAGGAAGTACCGCGCGTGGTAGAGGCGTTCGGGCGGGCGATGGACAAGGTGACCGAACAGACCGTGGGCTGGACCTTGCAGACCGTGCCGGCGAAGTGATCAACCGCGCCCCTGTGGGATGGGTCTTGCAGACCATGCTGGCGAAGTGATCAACCGCGCCCCTGTGGGAGCCGCTTCAGCGGCGATCCCGCGGCAGCGGGCAAGCTTGTCGCGAGCACCCTTCGCCGCTGAAGCGGCTCCCACACCAATCGTCTCGTGCCTTGATCGTCAGTTCTTTATCGAACGGAAAGTCAGGTTGATACGCGGCCTGTCGACGCGCTTCCGCGCTGGCAACTCGTGCTTGTAGAGGTGCTGCGTCGCGCCGCCCATGCGCAACAGGCTGCCGTGCGTCAGCTCAATCGCAAAGGGCTCGCCGCCCGCCTTCGCGCGGAACCGGAACGTCCGCTCCGCCCCGAGGCTCAGGGATGCGATCACCGGATTCTTGCCAAGCTCCGGCTCATCGTCGCTGTGCCAGCCCATGCGATCGCTGCCGTCGCGATAGAGATTCGCGAGCACGCTGTTGAATGAAGCACCGCAGGCTTCGGACACGCGGTCGCGCAACACCAGCAACTCGGGCATCCACGGATGCGGCACGAAGCGCGTACCCGAATAGCGATAGGTGGCGTCGGCGTCACCGATCCATGCGCTGAGCCGCGGTGAGTCCACCACGCGGCCGAACATCCGGATGCGATGCACTTCCCATGGAAGCGAATCGCGAAGGACATCCAGCAGACGGTCGGCCTCCGCACGGGGAAGCCAATGCGCCGAGAACCTGACGTCGGCGCCTGGCAGGTCGATCCGGGTGCCGTCGAGGCTCAGGTGGGCTCCACCGGATAGGTGGGCTCGGCATCCAGCGACGAAGCGCACACGCCGGCCAGCTCAAGCAGGCGGAGGTCGGAACCGCGCGCGCCCACCAGTTGCAGCCCGATCGGCATGCCGTTGGGCAGCGTTCCCATGGGGATGCTGACCGCGGGGCACCCGGCGAGGCTGGCGAAGCCGCAGAGGTCGGCCTGCGACGCCGGTACGGGGCCATCCAATGGAAACGCGCCTTGCGGTGTGGTGGGTAACACCAGGACATCCACCTGGGCGAAGAGCCGGCGCATCTTCAGCGTGGCGGCATCCAGAACGAGGTCGGCGGCGGCGTAGTCGGCAGCGGATTTCTTCGCCGCGAATCCGACCATGTCGCGGAAGCCGGGCGAAACCGGATAAGCCTCGTCCGCCAGTTCGGTGGCAAAGGTGTTGAGCATCTCCGCTTCCATGAGCAACAGCCCCGCGCGGCGAGTGCGGGCAAAATCCCAGTCGGAGAAGTCGACGGTGCGGCGTTCGCCGAGTTCGCCCTGCAACTTCGCCAGGGCCGCATCGAAGACGTCGATCACGTCCTTCTCTACCCCCACCGCGGCGAGGTCCGGCAGGAATCCCGCGCGCAGGTTGCCCGGCTCCCAGTCCGGCGGCGAGAACGCAACGCGCCGGCGGCGCGAGCGCGCGTCGTCCGCGTCGTAGCCCGCCAATGTCTGCAACAGCACGGTGAGGTCGTCGACCCCGCGCGCCAGCAGTCCCACCGCATCGAGCCTGCGCGCCGCGGGAACGAGGCCACGAGCGGAGATTTCGCCATGCGTGGGTTTCAGCGCATAGACGCCGCAATAGCTGGCGGGCACGCGGATGGAGCCCAGGGTGTCGGACCCGATGGCCGCCACCGCGAGGCCCGCGGCCACCGCCGCTGCCGCACCCCCGGATGAACCGCCCGCGGTGTAGCCGAGTCGATGCGGATTGTGCGTCGCACCGTGGAATGGATTGTTCGTGGTGAGGCCGAGGGCGCCCTCGTCCATGTTCGTCTTGCCCAGCAGCACGGCGCCAGAGGCCCTGAGCCGGGACACCGCATGAGCGTCCTGCTCCGGAACGACGGTACGGCGGCGCATGCCGGCGCGGGTCGGTACGCCGGCGACGTCGAAGTTGTCCTTGATGGCGAGCGGCAGACCGTCCAGCCGGCCGATGACGCCGTCGCGCCGGCGGCGATCCGCCGCCAAGGCCTGCTCCTGGATCAAGGAGACGCTGAAGTCGACGTACGCGTTCAGGCGGGGGTTGAGACGCTCGATGGCGCCCTGGTACACGTCCGAAAGGGCCTGGGGCTGGACCCGTCCTATGGCGAGCCAGTGCAAGATCTGCAACAGCGTGGCGCGGCGCATGTCGGTATCGGCGACCGGCGGCATCGTATTCATGAACTCTCCTTTGCGCCGATTATGAACGCGACATGTGAAGATCGTGCAACCCTAGGGGACCCTCTGAGCGTTTGAAACAGCTATTTGCCCCGCTCCCGGCGAAGCCGGACAATACCGGGTTGATTCCGCAGCCAGCCGTTGAGTGAGCCAGCCATGAGCGAACGCGAAACCATGGAATACGACCTCGTCGTCGTCGGGGCGGGCCCCGCCGGCCTCGCGTTCGCGATCCGTACGAAGCAGCTCAATCCGGAGGTGTCGGTCTGCGTGATCGAAAAAGCCTCCACCATCGGCGCGCAGATCCTCTCCGGCGCGGTGATCGAGCCGGGCCCGCTCAACCGCCTGCTGCCCGAATGGCGCAAGGCGCCGCCGCCGGTCTGCGTACCGGTGACGCAGGACGAGTTCTGGTTCCTCTCGGGCCCGGATTCCGGCACCAAGAGCCCCATCACCCCGCCGCAGATGCACAACCACGGCAACTTCATCGTCAGCCTGGGTGCCCTTTGCGCATGGCTGGCGCCGCAGGCCGAGGCCCTCGGCGTCGACGTGTTCCCCGGCTACGCCGCCGCCGAGGCCCTGATCGACGACAACGGCGCCGTCGCCGGTGTGCGCATCGGCGACATGGGCATCGCGCGCGACGGCACGCACAAGCCCGGCTATACGGAAGGCATCGACATCCGCGCCAAGGTCACGGTGCTGTCGGAAGGGTGCCGCGGTCATATCAGCAAGGCGCTGATCAAGCGATACGACCTGGACGCGAACAGCGACCCGCAGACCTATGGCATCGGCCTGAAGGAACTCTGGCAGCTGCCGCCGGGACGGGGCACGCCGGGCAAGGTGGTGCATACCCTGGGCTGGCCGTTGCCGAGCGACGTGTACGGCGGCAGCTTCCTGTACCACATGGACAGCGACCGCGTGGCGGTCGGCTTCGTCGTCGGGCTCGACTATCCCGATCCGAACTTCTCGCCGTTCGAGGCCTTCCAGCAGTTCAAGCACCACCCGAACGTAAAGGGCCTGCTCGAAGGCGGCAGCATCGTTTCCGCGGGCTCGCGCGCCATCATCGAAGGCGGCTGGCAGTCGCTGCCGAAGGTGGAGATGCCCGGCGCCATCCTCATCGGCGACGCCGCCGGCCTGGTCAACGTGCCGAAGATCAAGGGCACCCACCAGGCCATCGCCTCGGGCATGCTCGCCGCGGAACACCTCATGGCCACGCAGTTCGACCCCGCCGGCTGGGACGCCAAGCTGCGCGCATCGGCGATCATGGGCGAGCTGAAGAAGGTGCGGAACATCCGGCCCGGCTTCAACAAGGGCCTGTGGTGGGGCCTTGCGAACGCCGCGTGGGAAACCGTTACCGTCGGCCGTTCGCCGTGGACCCTGAAGAACCATGCCGACTGGTCGGCGCTCGGCAAGCTCGACACGTACGAGGCCCCGAAGAAGGAATACGTGGAGCGCACGCTCGCGCCGCGCGACCGCCTCGCCAGCGTGTACTTCGCCGCCACCGAGCATGACGAAGACCAGCCGGTGCACCTGAAGGTGGCCGACACGAACATCTGCATCGAGCGCTGCACGGTGGAGTACGGCAACCCGTGCCAGCGATTCTGCCCTGCCGGCGTATACGAGATCGTGCAGGACGACGCCGGACGCCGGTTGCAGATCAACGCGGCGAACTGCGTGCACTGCAAGACGTGCGATATCAAGGATCCTTATCAGATCATCACCTGGGTGACGCCTGAGGGCGGGTCTGGGCCTAATTATCAGAATCTTTGATGGATATCGGTTGGAAGCTGCGGCGGATCGGGCATCTGATCCGGCGATTGAGGGGCAGCATCGCGATGCGCGGCTGGCTTGGAACCTGGCGCCGGATGGTACGGGATAGTCGCGTCGACGATTCCCGCCTTGCTAAGGACAGCATTTCGGTCGTGGTGCGGGCGCCCGCGGGCCGCCAACCACACCGCCAGATTCTGATCGTGGAAACGATGACGCCCGACCCGACACGCGACTCTGGATCAATGCGGCTCTGCCACATCTTCGAACTGTTGAACGCGGACGGCTGGTTCATCAATTTCATCGCGGACGACGACGACGCCACCTCACTCGATGTCGCGCGTCTGGCTGGACTTGGCGTACAGGTACATCGTAGCCGGATAGCCCCATGGCTGCGCGAGCATGGTTCTTCGCTCGACGCCGTCATGCTCTGCCGCCTCCCGGTGGCGGACCAGTATCTAGCCCTGACACGCCAGCTGGCGCCCCGCGCCCGCGTAATTTTCGATACCGTCGATCTTCATTACATACGCGAGCAACGCGCTGCCGCGCTGACCTCGAACCCCGCCCTCTCCCGCCAGGCCAGTCGCTCACGCGAACGGGAGCTTGCGATGGTGCAGCGTGCCGATGTGACGTTGGTAGTGAGTGGGCACGAGCGCGACATCCTGATCACCGAAGCGCCGCAATCACGCGTTGAACTGGTAAGCAACATTCATCATGTCGCTGGCCGCTCGAAACCTTTTGCTGCACGCAGTGGATTGCTCTTCGTCGGTGGTTTTGGCCATCCGCCGAACGAGGATGCGGTTCGCTGGTTTGCTACGAATGTGCTCCCTCTCGTACGGAAACGCGACCCGTCTATCGTTTTTCACGTAGTTGGTGACATTGACGGCGCAACGCGGCGTGCTATTGAGTGCGATGGAATGATGGTGCACGGCCGTGTCGCCGACCTCGGACCGTTGCTCGCCGCGTGCAGGCTTTCCGTCGCCCCCCTGCGGTTCGGTGCAGGCGTGAAAGGCAAGGTCAACCAAGCCATGAGCCATGGACTGCCTGTTGTCCTCACCACGCTTGCGGCGGAAGGCATGTATCTGCAGGATGGCGTCGACGCACTGATCGAAGATGATGCCGGAGCAATGGCCGAAGCCATAGATCGCGCCTATCACAACGAAGATCTCTGGATGCGGCTTTCGAATACAGGCATCGAGAACGTGCACCGACATTTTTCTACAGAGCGCGCACGAGAAGCGCTCCGCCGGGCCATGGACGAGCCACTCTCATGAGTTCCTTCTCCCGCCGTACCTTGCGCAGCTTCCTGCATTTCCTGAGTCGGTATCCCGCACTCAAACGCCTGATTGTTGACCTTATCTACCGCTTTCCGGCACTCGATACGAGACTGCGAACTGTCGCACATCGCGTCATCCACCCGGAAGCGGTGCTCGATGTCGACGCCAGCCGCTTGCCGGAAGCAAGCCGAAGGGCCTTCGAGCGAATGCGCAGAGACCCGCGCCCATGAAGATACTGATCGACATGCAGGGAGTGCAGACCGATAGTCGTCATCGCGGCATCGGTCGTTATTGCTTCGCAGTGACCCAGGCTTTCCTCGAGGCCAGCAGGCACTCCCACGAGACGACGCTGTTATTCAACGCGGCACTCGACGGTGTAGATGAAGCCATCGAAGTATTCGCCAATGCGGGCAAGAAAGTACGTCGCCGCGCGGTAGGCCCGATTCGCAACACGTCATCCGACAATCGAATCAACGACGCGCGGCGCAGCGCTGCCGAACATGTCTTCACTCATTCGCTCAATACGGAGAACGCCGACGTAGTCTGGCTGGGCAGTGTCGTAGAGGGATTCGCGGACGATGCACTGGTGCCACACTCGTCACCGGATGCGTTGACCGTGGCGACCTTGTACGACCTAATCCCCCTACACGACCCGGAATACCTCGGCCATGCACGGGCGCGTGAATGGTACATGCGCAGGATCGAAGTCCTAAAGCGCTGCGACGTGCTCCTCGCCATCTCGGAATGGGTACGTAGAGACGCTATTGATCAACTTGGTCTCGATCCCGATCGGATCGTCTCGATCGGTGCTGGCGTAGATTGCCGTTTCATCGCACCCCCGCCAGGTACCGATCACACTGTCTATCTGCGCGAGAAGTTCGGCATTACCCGCCCTTTTGTGATGTACAACGGAGGATTCGATAAACGTAAAAACGTCGTCGCGCTCGTCGAAGCCTATGCATCGCTTCCAGTCGCCCTGCGGGAGAAACACGTCCTGGTGATCGCGGGTCGCATTGGCCCTTTGCTGGCCGAGCGATTCGCCGAGATCATGGCGACGTTACGCCTCGGCTCTGACGACGTTGTTTTCACAGGTTTCGTCAGTGATGATGACTTGGTACGTCTTTACCAGACTTGCGCTGTCTTCGTTTTTCCATCGGAGCGCGAAGGTTTTGGCCTTCCCCCGCTGGAAGCCATGGCTTGCGGCGCGCCAACTCTCGTTAACGATGTCACCAGTCTGCCCGAAGTGGTCGGAGAGCCCGAAGCGCTCTTCGATGCCAGTGCGCCTGGCGCAATGGCGGCGCGTATGGAAGCCGTGCTGAGCGATACCGCACTCGCGACGCGGCTACGGCACAGCGGACTGAACCGAGCTCTGCAGTACACCTGGGACGCAGTCGCAAATCGGGCCCTGACGGCAATGGAATCTCATGCGTCCCGAAGTCGCAGACACCGTAAGGTTACAGCTCCGAGTGGATTGCTTTCGTTGCCCCTCTACAGGGTTAATGCAGCCAACGTTGTCACCACGTTACCCTCGTTACGGCAGTGGCCGGGCCATGTCCTTTGGTCGGGTCCACTTCCAGACGTAGCGCCCTCCGCACCGGCAGACCGATACCGCCTGGGCGGCTATGCGCGCCTTCGTGACGAGGGTCATTCCACGGACTGGCTCGCCCTGCTCGAACAGGATGCGATCGGCGTCATACAGGATGATGGGGTCTCCGAGGACATATTGACTGCCCACCTCGACAACTTGCGCAGCACGCATCCCTTAGCCCGCCAGCGAGCGGTGGAACACGTCATCTCTACGGACATAGCTCCGTCGCTGAGCGATGATGACCTGGCTTGCGTGGCGGACGCACTCGTCCGCGCTACTCCCGGTCAATATACCCAGTGGCTTGTCGACGTCACCCACATTGCGTCAAACGATATTGGCACGGGGGTTCATCGTGTCGTTCGGTCGATCCTGCGTGAGTGGCTGCTCCATCCACCAGAGCATGTGCGGGTCGAACCCATCGCGTTCCGGGACGGCCGGTTTCATTACGCGCACGATTACGCGTGCCAGCTCGTGGGAGTGGAGGTAGCCGAGCACCTACCTTGGGACCTAGTCGCTATCACCGGTAACGAGGTGTATATCGGCCTGGATTGGACAATGGAAAGTCTTCCATCCAGCGCCGCTTTACTGCGTACCTGGCGTAGGGCGGGAGTACCGTTGCACTTTGTCGTGTACGACCTCCTACCCCTGACCATGCCCGAGGCGTTCCATGCCCAATCACGCGAGAGCTTCGCAAGGTGGATGGAGACGATCGCCGGACTTGGCGATGTCTTGCACTGCATTTCGCGCACTACCGCGAACGAGGTCGCCCGCTGGCTCGAGGGTCATAATTCGACTTCGTCGCCTGCCATCATGACGTTCGAGCTTGGCGCAGACGCGGATACTGCCCGTGAGGAGGGTAAGCTCGAAGCCGCACTAAGTGAAGCGATGGCCACGCGCCCATCACTGCTCATGGTGGGCACCTTAGAGCCTCGCAAGGGACACGCTCAGGTGCTCGAAGCCCTGGAGTTGCTCTGGGAATCAGGCGCAGACGTCAATCTGGTGATCGTAGGCCACCACGGTTGGCTTGTGAAAGACCTCGTCCAACGTCTCGAAAGGCACCCAGAGCGCGGTAAGCGGTTATTCTGGCTCAACGAAGCCGATGACCGCACACTGGAAGCGGTGTATCGCCGGGCCACAGCGCTCGTCGCCGCTTCTTATGGGGAAGGTTACGGGCTGCCGCTCATCGAAGCCGCGCAAAGGGGAAAACCCGTCATCGCCAGGTCGCTGCCGGTCTTTCACGAAATCGTGGGCGAGTACCCATCCTACTTCGACACGGAAGGTGCCGATGGCCTGGCGACACACATTGCTCGCTGGCTGGCTCACCGTCCGCAGCCAGGTGCCCGGCCAGTCGGGCGAACATGGAGTCAAAGCGCAGCGTTACTGCAGCACGCGGTAATGTCATTCAATCATACCAACACCGTCTTTCGCTGAGCCTCACCGAGCATCATGGCGTAAGGTCGATACGCCTCAATGAGATCCCAAGCACACGTCCGTCAGAATTCATCCCCAGGGCAAGTGGGGAGGTGGCGGCGGGAACGTCGATCTGAAGTGCGACAACACTCTCCCCTCGAGGAATCGCCATCACCAACTCATGTTCACGCCCGTCGACAAGGGTCGTCGAGGCCGTGATCGTGGGGTGGTCTGTCATGTGCATAGAGACTGCTACAGGACGATCGGATGAAGCGGCAAAGGCGATAAAACGAATGACGACCTTGCACCCCACTTCGATGCACGTCAACGTCGCAGGCAAGTCCAGCTTCGCCTGTGCCTTGGACCAACGATTGACCGGCTCGACTGGATTCCAGCCATCTCCAAGGACAAGGCGCGCGGCATTAGCGTCAGCAGCGATATCAATAGGATATCGAATCGCAGACAGGAGTTCGGACTGCGCACGTATGCGCCCCCTTGCCCCCGCATAGGTCGGCTTAAGCGATACCACCGCAAAATATCTACGATCGTCAACGTCGAAATACGGCGAACTACGCAAGGTGGCGATTGTGGCAGCGTAACGCTTCTTTGTCTCATCAGCACAATCCGACGATACTTTGCCGGCACGAAGTTCCGAAGATCGATCCAATGAGGTATTGGGTGCACACGGCCAGAAATGGGCACTGGCGAGCAGATCCACGTATGGAATGACCACCTGATCGCCGGTGCCACGCAGCAAGAATTGTCCTATCGACACAACCGCCGTCGGTTCAGCCGGGTCGCCAAGACGCAGCATGTCTATCGGCCAGCTGGCCGCCGCCTGCTCGGCGTTCTTATCGCCACCAGCATTGAAGGTGACGATATTCAGGCGGGCCGCTGCATATGCCGCAAGAAAGTCGTTCCCATACGGCGCAAAAGCGACTATCGGCCCTACGTGGGCATCACGGAGCGCGCCGACCCATTCATTGTCAATGGAAGTCATCATCGTCCGGTAGAACTGACCTGCGTGAAGAGCACGCACCGGATGTGGAAAGAACAGAATAACTAGACTGCCAATGATTGCGTAGGCGAGAAGCGGACGGCCCAGCAGCCCCCTCCCCAGGGCCATGACCAATAGTATCCAGCACGCAAGATAGCCGAGGGCCGCCCAGCGATACGAGGCGCGCATGAGTCGGAAACCCGGAACGTGCGTTGACAAGAACGCGGTCCCTGTCGGAGCCACCGCGGCATCGGCAGGCATCAGGACCTCGTACGGATCCTTACTGGCCTTGCGCGAGTCGATTTTCAGGGAAGGCCCCAACGACAAATACAACGCAAGTACCGCTATCGCAACGAGTGTTCCAGTCAGAGCGTGACGCCTCAATCGCCACGCGGCGACCGCGGCGGCAAGCAACAGCGGCGCGGCGAAGGTGGTCGTCCACACCGATGCATCACCGTAGAAGCTATTCACCGTGCGCGGCGAAGAAGCATGAACAAGATCCCACAACCAGAATCCGCCCTGACTGGGAATTAGCGCGAAAGTTACGTCCATGCCCCAGGCGCGAAACATCTCCAACGGGGCCGCATCGTATACACCGCCGCGAACGTACGCCTTGTACGCCAACAATGCGATGCCAAATGCGACGACGTGCAAAGGTACGACTCGCCAAAAAACGTGTCGCCGGATGTCTACCGTGCGATGGCTCATTAGCGCGCCTGCTACCAGCGCACCCGCGCCAACAGCAAACATGACGAAGGTGTACCCATCCATGAAAGCTGCGACGAGGGCAGAGAATACGAGCAGTGCAATGCCAGGCCTGTCGACGACATCGATAGAACGCAAGGTCCCCCAGAGGTACGTCGGCATCAGTGCCATGCCGAGGCTCAACATGCTGTAATCGACATGTGCCCAGACCATGGGCATACACAGCCAAAGAATGGCGGCACAGACAGCCATATACCGAGAAACACCAAGTCGCAGACTCATTGCCATCGCACCAGCGAAGGCGATAACAAGCCAGGCGGCTATCATGCTCGTGTAGGCATCGGCGGGCGATAGCCCTAGTCGTATGAACCACGCACATGGAATTGCGCCCGCCAACCCAAACGATATGGAAGCCGGTGCCGGATAGCCAAAATTTTGCGCGTGGATTGCGAACGGGCCAGCATTGGAGAACGACTGCGAAAAGCTCGTCGTCCAGAGAGCCTGACCGAGCGTTGGCGCGGTGACCCCGGGAACGGCCCCGTACACTACCAGCACCAATGCGAGCGCAACGAGCACAAATGTGGCGTATGCAAGCCATTGCTTTTGGGATTGCATCATCGCAAAGTTTCCAGGTAGGGAGTCTGGCGACGCAGACTTAATCCGATGCCCCAGGCCAGTGTGTCAGCACCGATAGCGACGACGCGCGTCGCCAGTACAGCAA
>NZ_JBNDHZ010000052.1:0-31104 GCF_056755355.1 Luteibacter sp. HAY1-4A | reverse complement strand
AGATGTGTATAAGAGACAGGTATCAGGTCGGCTTCTGTCGTGAAGACGGGATGCTGTTCAACGCCCTTTGCTGTCGCGATGCTCGAGACCACGCAAAATGCAGAAGTTGCCAGGGAAAAACGAAGCATCGGGATCCTTTCTATGCAAAATGGGTAATTGGGACGCAGCGGTCGTCACTATTAATTGGAACCTTCCGATCAGTTGGCTGCGTCTTTCACGGCTGCGCGTTGCCGCGCTCGGAGTGATGATCCCTAGCCGCCCTATCTAACGGTCGGCTCAGTCCCGAATCAGATACTTCGGATTCGGGAACGAGCCCGATGGTCACTCTTCATCAGCGCTTTAAGGTATTTCTTGCCGCCGTCTACCGATTTGATCGCGTCGACCAGCCAGCCCAGAAGGTGATCATTTGGAGTCAGTGCTTCGATCTGACCGAGAGAAAGTCTGTCGCGCAGCACACACGCCGCTACACCCATTCTTAATCTTAAGCACCTATCCCATCCTCGATATTCATCGAGGTGGGGAAGCACATCGTCCAATAGCTGCCATTGCCTAGACGTCAACTTGCTATAGTAGACATCCGAATGAACCTTATCGAAAACTCTGGATATGAGCCCGATCGAGCTGAGGGAATGTCCGCCCAATGCACGCGACATTAGGTAGCAGGATAGAGCCGTTGGTAAAGTCGCATCCTGCTCCCTCCTGATCAGTCCCAACCAAGGATCGTCTCCATACGCGTTGGGAATCAACGAAGGCGAGCTCGCCCGCGCGATCGCATCCCAGAACACAAGCGAGTTGGCAGAAACCCGATGAAGAAGGTCGGTTAGGATCCCTGGGTATCTCGTTGCAGTGTCGATCCATACGTTAGGCACATTGCCAACATCAACACCTGCAAGAGCCTCGACTACCTCGGATACATCACATGCCTCAAACACGGCTGGAACAATCGATGCGCTGCCGCGCATAATCGTAAATTCGATTAGTTTCCGGCGATCTTTGCTACTCAGACAAAGCGCCTGAACAAGGATTGAGTCAAGATCGCTACGGGGCAGTGATGAAACTACAGCAAGGTCGATGGCGTCGGGATATCGACTAACAACACGAGCGATCGTGCCATGCGAAAGGGTGAGCAATGCATCGCGAGGGGTGAGCTCGAGTAGTCCTGCAAGGTTCAGCGAGGTTTTTGTCGACAATGCGGCCGCCGCAGATTCGGCGGCGAATCTCCAAGCGTTCTCGGTAAGACGACTAATCGCTGCATCTCCTAGCGATTCCACGCCTGACAGTGTGATGCTCTCTAGCACACTCGGCCAATTCGCGCCCTCTCTTGGACCTCCGGTCTTGAGCGCAACAGAAGTGACTATTTCGGCCAACGGCGAACTATCTAAAACCAAACTGTGCTCGCGCAACAACTCTATTGAGGGATCAATTCCTAGCGCATCTGCCCGGCTAAGCAACGCATAAAGCTCGCAGAGAGGCGCGAACGCTGCGCGCCCGCCACTCAATCCACTACCGACTACCTTGAGAAATGCAGTTAGATTGGCGACGTGGAAGGGTCCCGCGGGCTCCTTGGACACCACATCCTCGACCGCGAGCTCCAGCCATCTGTGCGATAGACCATAGATTGGTTGCGCTGCATCGTCCCGCGAAAAACGCGGCCTGACGACGCTATGTGATTCACCCTTGACTTGAAGGTCAAACACCTCACCAGGCATCGACCGATCGTCAGAGACAAGCGTGCAGAAGCGAAACCCTCGACGCAACTTCGGCCATTGCTGCGACCAAACTGCGAGGACGTGCTCATCTGCCGAAAGTAGATCACGTCGATCGATAAAGACCTGATCCAGCGGTCTTAAGTAAAGCCTCTCTAAGAGATCCTTCACCGAGATCGGATCAAGTGGCGACTGCTTGTCGTTGCGCGGTTCGGCGGGCAGGAAGACTGGTAGCGTGTAGTCATGGATGCCATCGCTTCCCACAGTGCCCGCACTCGTCAAATATGGACGCGAGAAGAGACTGAGTAATGGACGCGCGTCGCCCATAACAGCAAGATCTGAAAAGGCGATTAAGAGTGTATGAGTCCAGACACATCCTGGGCGCCTCATTTCATCCGCCCGCCATGTGCGCGCGAGCGCATACATTCCAGACTCTGGAAGGGGATAGCCTGTGATGTAGCTGTCCGTCTGTCCGGACCAACTGGGTCCAGAGAGATCGCTCAGCACGAGGACACGCTTCTCGTCGCTAGGCGACGCGAAGGCTACCGAAGCGGCAATGCGGCGGTGACCGTCCCGGTAACCATGCAGCATCTGATGCAGCATGGTCATCCTAAGCACCTTTGCCAAGCAACCAGCTCAGCGGCTCGGTTAGGTCGCTTGATGAGTTGGCACCGTCTGTAACGACGACACGGTCGGATGCCCTCTGGTGCATCCGCGCCTTCAACGCACCTGCAGAGGGATTTGGGCTCCCTTCCTTGTCATATTGCGATCCCTGCGCGCTTATCCCCCACACCTTTGATTTCCACACGGCTGCATTGTTAGACAGGTACTGAGCGAGTAGTGGCAGATGGATGTCCAGATACTCCATGGGTGTTAACTCGTCTTCAGCGACGACATCCCAAGCTGAAAGCACTAAAGATAAGCGGCGAGGCCCAATGCTCAATGGAGCCTCTGCCAACAGCTGAAGAATGCTTACCAGCTGCACCTGAGTTGGTGCGGAGGTTGGCGACCACTGTAGGTGAGATGCTGGCTGCGCCTCGACGCTAGCAGCGGCGGCGGTTACGCCAGGGTGACTAGTACTAGACAGCGCATCCATCTGCTCAGCCAGCGCGTTCTCGTCGGTGACCCATCGAGGAGCCACGATCTTGCCAGCGTGAACGAAAAGAACGACGCCGGGCGACTTCATGTACTCGAGAAGTTCGGATGCGCAGACGCGGTGCTCCCACATATCCCGGAAATGCTCGCCGGGTGCATCGGGAAACGACAGCTCGATTGCTCCAAGCTCCGGCGCATCGAGTATGAACTGCACCGTTTGAGTACCTCCGGCGCTTGTTCGTGTCTGAAGGTATGCGGATCGCCACGTCTCTGAGATCCGATTCAAGTACCCAATATCGCCCTTGGGCAGCCTGACGTACTTCAGCGACGTCTCAATCTCCTGATTGAAAACTATGTGCCAGAACGCCGCAAGAAAAGTTGTCTTTCCGGACCCTGGAAGACCCACGACGACAATCGAGGAATCATTCATAGCACCGAGACCCGAGGCAGAGCATAGAGGTCGAATAGTCGACCGGTTGCGTGCGGCTCGGCCGACCTCCCCGGCGGAATACGCTTGTTCGATGCCCAATATGACGCTAACTCCGCGACACCGAAACCGCGCTCAACGCTCGTAGAGTGAGGTGAAGCGGCGACTGTAAATCCTGCGATGTCGCAACGCCCACCGAATCTCCTCTTTAACGCGTCAATCAATCGCGCAAATTCCTCGGCGACACGATCGGATTCACTAGTAGCGCTGATCGCGTCCCATTTTGTCAGGACGATTGCCACGGCTCTTCCTGCGAGGAATCCCTCGCGCTCTGACAGCGCCTGCAGGCTCATAGTTATGTTTGATGTCGTGTTCGCACGCTGCGCGCCGTCTATAAGGCGTGCACCATCAACGAGAAGAGTGATGACATCCGCTCTCGAAATCTCCGGGAAATCGGCCATCAGGGAGCCATCGTCTAGCGCATCCTTATAGTCTTCGCCCGACCGATCACCCAAGAACAATGCTAAGCGCCCTAAATTCGTGGCACCGCACACTTCTAGGTGATAGAAGGACACTCCTCCGCGCCGCGTCCTGTTTGTATGGGGTGTTGTTCTGCGAGACTGCGCCCGAGCGTCGTGGCACGCCTGTTCGAAGCCATGCAGGGTCTGCGAGCCTGCATATGTCATCTGGCCGAGTTTTCGCAACTGAAGAAGGTCGAACAAGGAAGCAATCAGGGATGTCTTCCCGGAATCATACGGACCAATGATGGCGACGACGCGCGCCTCCTCAGTACGAAGGAGGCGCGGCAGATCGGACAGTATAAGCGACGTCGCACTCGGCAATTTGACACCACTGATCTTAGCAGGCAACGCTTCGGATGCACTAGGCGAGTCGACCAACTCACGCCCATATTGGGGACAGACGTCAAGCGCTAACCCCTCGACACATTTCCCATCCTGACCAACGCGACATTGCGGGTTCGCGCATATGACTGAACTCTCCCCCACGATGACCATCTCAGGCACCCCTGGCAACAAGTCGCTCGAAGTAGATGTGCTTCGCGAGTTCGGCGGGCGTTACCGCGAAATCGGATGGAATCTTTGTCGCAGCAGCCCACGCTGGGATCCAGGCATCGTCATCACCAGTCTCGAACTGACGTGCGATCGCAAAATGAATCGGGAGCTTAAGGGCGTCGACAGTCACCCCCTTCAGCAACCACTCCTTGTAGGCGCGTGGAATCGCGTTCACGGTGGCTGTGATTCGTGAAGACCCCTCTGCGGGAAGACCCGCGCGAAACAGGAAGCCCTCGGCCGCTGGAAGCCCTGATTCAGTGTTTGTGCACATTGCTAGATCGACGGCTAGAACGCACGGGCGCTGGGCCTGGGGGATATCCGAAAAAGGCACGCCGGTAGAGGTGCTAGTCCCACCCATCAGCCACCAAAGCACTTGGAGTTCTTCGTCCTGCGCCTGAAGAAAGCTGTTTACCTGATTGAAAGCCGCCACTTGGCGTGCATGTGAATTTCTGAGAGAGGCCCGCAGCGATTCGGCGATCGATTCCATGAGGCCGTTCACGTCCTCGTTGCTTTTGTACGCCGTAAGCCCGGAGGAGAAGTCGACCTTCGGCTCTGGCACCATGTTTTCTAGCTGGGGGCGCTTACGGGTCTCGCGACTGAGCTCAGAAAGTGCACTGGTCGCGTCGTGCCGAATCGCGCTCCCTAGGTCCCCGCCGCGTGTGCCGAATGCGCTTGCCGTGTACATACTCAGCGCTACCCGGGATGCGTTGTGAGCACCTTCAGCTGCACGCACCAGCACGGCTCGCGCCATGAGGCGGTGGTCCTGTTTATTCGAGGCGTCGGCGAATGCTGGCTCCGACTGAACGAACGCCTGAAACAGGCGATCGTTCGCCCGTTGATCGGCTGCGGGCCAATCAAGAGCAAGGTGTAGGGCGCCTCGCAGTGTTTGTTCGTCCAGCGATTTGGCTGCACTGATGACTATCCGCCAGCGCTGTGAAAGGAAGTCTGCGTTTTCCTCCACAACTAATGGGGAGCAAAGCAACGAGAACCATTCGGGGGCCACCTGCGCATTCATCCTTCGTCCTCCGCACGTTCGATCTCATGGCCTAGCTGGTCTATGAGATTCATGCTTCCAATCTTCGTTAAAGCCCGACCAAATCGCTCGGGCTCGCTCAATGCAGCGTCCTTTGGATCCAGGGCGCCCAGCTTTTTGCAGATCGCCCGCCGCTGCTCACCGGTCAGTTGCCAGAACCGGAAAATGAAATCGCGTGAGGTCATTTCACTCATCTGCAGCTCGGTTGCGAAGCTCGTTACATCGTTGCCGCCGGCCGAATCCCGACCGTCGCCTTGATCACTGCGAGCACTTGCCTTTTCGTGCGATGCCGCTGCACTGTTTCTGCGACCGGCGTGCACTGGAAAGCTAACTTCGTAGGAATCGCTGTCATCGTCAGCAACGTGAGCGACGTATCGGTCTGGGCTTTGCCATCGTCGGAGATAGGCCTTCAGTTTGACTCGACGGGATCCATCGACCAGCTGGGCTGATGCCTCTATGAGGTTATAGCCCGGCTCGCCTTGTGCTTCGCGCCTATCGGGATTTACTGCAGCCGCGCTCAGCCGCATATACTTTTGTGTGATGCTGATTCGCTGCAGGTGCCGATGACCGAAAATCTGCAAGGAAGTACGATAATCGATGCTGTCGACGATACCAGCTGCATCACCGCACCATTCCGGCGGATGGTGCGCAAAGACTACGTTGACCACGTTTTCGTCGTTCTGAATTGCTGTTTGGAATGGGCTCATGTAGAGCGAGCCCTGGGCATCATCGTCTCCATTGCAGCCAGAGAGCATGGTTGAATTTAGACCGTGAATTCGAAGGTAAACCCCATGTTCCAGAGGCAGGTCCTGCCGCCAAGAAAGATTCTCAGGACCGTAGTGCTGGCAACCGTACTGGGCCGCAAACGTGTTATAGGCAGTTAGCGGCTTGAAAAGTGACGCTCGCGATGTCTCGTCCGAGAGGACCGATTTGAGCGCGAGCTCTTTATCCAAGGCCGAAGAGATTGATTTATGGACGTTCACAACATGTAGCTGCTTAGCAGTTTCCCTGTCGATGTCGTGATTCCCTGGGACTACGAAGATTCGGGAAACGGGACACCCGGCAACTTCCGCCAATTTGGAAAGCCATGCCTGAGCACATTCGTACTCCGCAGCGCTGCCTTTGAAGGCGATGTCGCCACCGACAAGAATTGCATCTATCTTGCCTAGCCGACCGACCTGTTTATCAACGTCGTCAAGCATCGCTTCGCGATAGATCAAATCTGGGTCTTGTTCTGGATTCGCACACTCGGGATGCTTAAAGTGAATATCCGAAATATGAAGCAGAAGCACGAGCATCGCCCTTGCGAGAGTTCACTGAAGCAGCATCGTTTCACGATGCCATAGGTACGGCGCCCCTTGGTCCTCGCCGCAGGCCAAATAGTATCAAGGTTTTAAAGGGCGGCTGATCTGGTCGGCGCCCACCACATGCTCCAACGTCTAGGGGAAATAGGCGGGTCAATAACTCCGCTAGGAGGCTCACGCCTTTGGCCTAGCTGAGGCTGGGGCAGGGGTGCGCGTCCATGGACAGTTTGATCGTCGATCGCGAGGCCAGTTCGTTTTAGCGGCGAGGAGGCGGATCGGCAGGCGATCAATGGACGAATCGCCAGTTGTTAAGACGGAGTTAACCTAGCCGGATGGCCTCGTCTCGAGCGCGTTCGGAGCCCGAGGCCATCTGACCTAGCATGTACAAACTATTCTCCTGCCGTGACCGACCGGGCTCCATTACGGGGGAGGAACGGCCAGGTGCTCAAACTACGGGCATGTAGTGGGTACAAACTATGCCGATCCGTCCACGAGTCCGGGGTGGCGGAAGAAGTCTTTTTGCAGGTCGATAATGACCGTGACAACGGACATGCTCCCTCCTTTCGGCCCTACGCCGCGACCGTATCCTTTTCGGCGACATCAGGCAGCTAGGTCACCAACTTCTTATCGTAGCGAAGTTTGACTCCAGGTTCTCCTGGCGGCCCGCAGTTATGCTAGCGCGTTTGAGACCATGGGTTCTGGGTAAATCCCAAGTCGAGCAAGTCAAACAAGAGGCGCTGGATATCGGGTCGGTCAACTCCCTTTCGTCGTCGAAGGCATCGCCCTAACACGCACCAGCTTCATCGGCGGCCCACCTTCGATAAACATAAGACTCGAGAAATCCGGCGCAAATTCAGCCGTAACCCCCAACGACTCGGACCGAAAGCGCCTCGGCGACAGCGCAATCAGTCGTTCCGCAACGGGAGCACCAGCGTTGGCATACAACCCATCCGGCCGCGCCTCGATCGCGACATCGAGTCCACCACCCACGAAGCGGCCAGCGGCTTTCGAAAGCTCGGCGAGCGATAGTTTCTTCTCTTCGGTCGCCGGTACCGCGATCTCCGGCCAGCCATAATCTGCCGCGACGGCGCGAACCACTTCATCCATCAGTGGCCGGCCCTGATCCGAGTTGGCCAGAACCACGACTCCTTCGCCCTTTCCCGTGTAAGCGATCATGAAACTGCGAAATCCGGGGTTCACGCCATCGTGGCCGAACCGTTTTGGTTCGTTCGGATAAAGCGCGACGCCGAGCCCCCAGTTGTCCTTGACGGGCGTCAACATCTGCCGCGCCATGACGGGTGAAAGGCGGTGGCCGGTCTTGCCTTCCGCGGCGGCCTGGATGTCCACCAGCAATCGAGCGAGATCGCCTGCGGTTGTCCACAAGCCGGCGGGCGCCAGTTGGGGGGCTACAACGTAATTCCCGGGAATGGTCTCCCCGTTCTCATGACCGAACGCCATGTTTTCGAGAATGGCTGCCGACGGCGGCTGGGCGAAAGCGCTTCGCGTCATGCCAAGCGGACCCAATACTTCGCGTTGTGCGAGTTCCGCGAAGGGTGTATCGGTCACGTCGGAGAGGGCGAGTTGCGTCACCATGTAACCGCCACCGGAGTATTCGAACTGAGCTCCTGCCGGCAGGATGTTGCGCACGGGCCCGCTCTTGCTGGGTGGTACGCCGTCCAGGATCTGGACGGTCGTAGGCAGCGGTTCGCCGGGCTTGTAGCCGTCGAATCCATGCACTCCGAGTCCGGCGGTATGGCTCAACAACTGGCGGAGAGTCACGCCATCGGGGGCGAGCTTAGGGTCTTTCGGCAAGTGCCAGGACCGAAGCGCGTCGTTGATATTTGTGTCCAGCCCGATCTTTCCCTGCTCGGCCAGCCGCAGCGCAAGCACGGCCGTCACGACCTTACTGATGGACGCGGCCTGAAAGACCGTATCGGGGGTCACCGGCGCACAACTCGCGGCATCGCGCACACCCCAGCCACGCGCCCAGTCGAACTTGCCATGGTGGATAACGGCGACGCTGAGACCGGGCACTCCGTACTGGCGCATCCGCTCGGCAAGGGTGAATGGTTTATCGCCCCGCTTGATGATGGCAGGCTGCAGGTGTGTCTCGACGTAGCGCGTATGGGCATTGCTGGGGCCGCCTGCCGCTTCGTCGGGGGCGTGGCACTGCGCCGCCAGTACATAGCCTGGGATGGCCAGTGCTCCCGCGACGATTACCGAGCCGCGCAAGACGAGCCTCTGAAGCCTTCGCATCATGTGTCCCCTGTTCCACTGGTTGGGTGCCTACGTCCGCTACCGCCTCACTGGCGACGCATGACGACATTCGTGAGCAAGCCGCGCTTGTCGAGCTGGATGAACACCTGTTGCGCACCGTGTTCGTGTTGGACGTCGTAGATATCCCAGCCGTAGTCCGTGACGCCCTCGAACTTGTATGACTGGACCGGACCGAGGCGCGCGAGATAGTCCGCCGACGACGTCCGATTGCGCGCGAGTATCCTGGCCATCCCCGGCGCCAGACCGGCGCCGTTCTGCGAGTTGCTCAGCACTAAGTGCAGCGCCTTTTCACTCTCGGGAAAGGGCTTCTGTTCCTTCACCCTGGACGCCAGCTCCACGCGAATCCGTTCCGCCGTCGCCGGATCGACGCGTGGCGCGTCGATCACCGGCACATCGTGCTCATGCACTACGAGCGAACCGATTCCCCCATCTTGCCCTTTCACGAAATCCAGCGTGACGTCGATACTCGGCATGGAGAATTCATGCTCGTTGACGGTGGACACATCGATCGTTCCCTGTGCCAGGAACTGACCGATGGGCGTCGCGGCCAGTCCGCCCCCCTTGCGTTCTACCGTGAGAAGCGAATAGTCGCTGAGTGCGTAGAAGCCCGCGTAGGCATCGAGAAGGTCCGGGCTGACCGTCACCGTGTCGCTCACGGCCTGCCCAGGTACGGCAGGCGGCGTCACCTGAGCAGCAAAGACCACCAGGCCAAGAGCAAGACTGACCAGCGCGAACGACAGGGCGCGCGCCCATTTCCGTGGTGAGGACAGCATGATTCTTATCCGGCGTTCTAGGAATGACTTCGATTCCGACATCGCCGTGATCGCGCCGATGTACTCGGACTGGTTCTGCCCCACCTGGATCAGGGTCTCGCAGTAGCCGCCAACGTCGCCACCACCACTCAAAACCCGAGCATCGCAATCGACCTCGATCGCGCAGCGAAGGCGGTGAAACTGCCACCAGAGCAACGGGCTCCACGGCATTGACACGACGAACACCATCGCCACGGCGACGAGCAACGGGTCACGCGCCCTCAGGTGTGCTTGCTCGTGGGACATGATGTATCGCTGTTGTTCTGGCGGCTCTTCCATCACCCAAGCCGGTACAACGATGCGAGACCGAATCAGTCCGACGACGGCGGGCCCGACGCCCTCGGAAACGAGCACGGATACACCGCACAAGATTCCTGGCGCCCACTTGCGTTTACGCCGGTGGAACAGCACCGTGCCGATGCCAAGAAAGAGCATCAGCGTGAACGAGCTGGCCAGCCAGATGTCCGACACCATCGCGTTGATGCGCGTCGAGGATGCGTACGAGGCCGTGCCGCTCCAATCGATCGCCCTCGATGTCAGCGGGATCGAAGTGGCTTCGCGTAAAACCAGTGGCGCAGTGGACATGCCAGCCGCGGTAGACACTTCGCCCGCGAAGAACCCGAGCCGCGGTATGGAAATCGTAGCCATGGCGAGGGGCAGTAACACCGATACCGCGAGAGCTATGATCCACGGCCAGCGCGTTGGGAGCCGGCGATGCTTCGCCGCCTGCTCGGCAAGCAGCGCCGCCGCACCGAGGGCGACGGCGACAAGCACGGCGTAGACCATCCACGCAAGCATCAAGGCTTGTCCTTGCCATTCCGCTCCGCGAGCAGCTTGCGCATGCGGCTGATCTGCTCCGGGCTGAGCTTCTGGTCGGACACCAGGTGCGTGAAGAGCAATTCAGTGGACCCTTTGAAAAGCTTGTCGGTAAGGTGCTGCAATGCGTTCTTGCGCGCAGCCTGCTGCTTGACGCTGGCGAAGTAGCGGTGCCCGCGACCTTCCTCTTCGTAGCCGACGTAACCCTTCGCTTGCAGCGTCCGCAGCACCGTAAGCACCGTGGTGTAAGCGAGCTTGTCGGTCAGGCGCTCGCGGACTTCCGACACCAGCGAAGGGCCGTGGTCCCATAGCGCCTGCATGATGTCCGCTTCGCGGTCGGTGAGGGATATCTTCATGTGCGGCGGCCCGGCGACTATCTACTAGATGTGTAGTAGATATAGGCCGCTTCGCCCGCCATGTCAACTACATCCATAGTAGTCGCGGGAACCTCGCAGCAACCCCGATCGCCCTACGCATTCACCAAAGCTTGCGATAAACCGCCGCCACTGTTGCCCGAAAGACACCGCTGCGATGTGTCCGGCATGGCTACCCGGTTCCGGCCGCACTGCATAGTCTCCTGCTACCAAAGACCGTTGTGTCAGCAAGGGGATCATCCGATGCGTTTCCGAATTCTCACCACCGCTTGTCTCCTGGCTGCGTCATTGCCCGCCTTCGCCGCGGACATCGCGTCCATCTCCCGGCTGGAGGCCGGCCCGGACAACATGTTGTTCGTCGCCGACTGGAAAGAGGCCCGGATTCATGCCGTCGCGCTGCCTCCTGCGAGCCACGCGCCCGTCGGCAATGCCTTCAACATCATGGATCTGGAAGCGCTTCTGTCCCGACAGGTCGGCGGCGCGCGGATCACCGTCGAGGACATGGCGGTGCGCCCCGGCACGGGCGAGGTGTACGTGGCGATAAGTTACGGCGTCGCGAAGTCGCCTGCGCTGTTCGTGCTGACAAGCGACGGCAAGGCGCGGCGCTTCGATCTCAAGGCGGCACACGACACGTCCATCGCGTTGCGCAACGCGCCCACGACGAATGCCTCGTTCTGGAAAGAGACGCCGGAGCGGAGCTTCACCGTTACCGATATGAAGTGGCGCGCCGGCGAGTTGTTCGTGGCGGGCCTCTCCAACCAGGACTTCGCGTCGACGCTCCGGCGTATCCGCTACCCGTTCGACGACCAGGGTTCGGTGACTTCGGTCGAGATCTTCCACGGCGGGCACAACCTGGTCGAGACGCGCGCGCCGGTCCGGGCCATGAGCTTCACGAGCCTCGATGGCATTCCCTACCTCGTCGCGGCGTATACATGCACGCCTCTCGTGCTCATTCCCCTGACCGACCTCAAGGATGGCGCACACGTGCGGGGCAAGACCGTTGCGGAGCTGGGCTACGGCAACACGCCGGCGGACATGATTTCGTACTCCGTGACCAGCGAGGGAAAGCGAAGTGACCTCCTGATGCTGGTGAACTACAACCGGGTGTCGAACATCATTCCGCTCGACGAACTTGTAGCGGCGAAGAATCGTCCGGGTATCGAGACGCAGGTGCCGTTTGGACAGCTGGCAGGCGTGAATGTCATGCAGGCGCCCCTGGCTGGCGTGCTCCGCATCGATAACCTCGACGACGAGTCATTCGTCATGGTCCGCCGCGACCTGCAAAAGGATCGTTTGCAGATGGTGTCCATAGGGAAGGACCTCAGCTTCCGGCTGACCGACCATGTATCCGAATACGCATTTCCCGACTTCAGCTTCAAAGGCAACGATTTCCAGATCCAGAAAATCAAGCCGCGCCAGGATGTCCTGCTCAAGGCCGAAGGCTTCCCGGCTCTGATCAAGGACGTGGACTGACGGCCATGCGCGGTTCCCGGCTTCTCCATGCAGCCTGGGTACTCGCGACGGTTTCCGGGGCGTGTCAGGCCCAGGCACCGAGCGTCCCGTCGGTTCATCCGTCGGGAAGCCGTGTCCCCGCGAACCTGCTGCGGATATCCCTTGTCTTCCCGCATGCGCCGGCAGGCGAGATGTTGCCGCGGATCGCGCTGTCGCATGCGGACGGCCGTCCGCTCGACCGGCCGTTCCTGCCGCAGGAACTCTGGTCGCCCGACGGAAAGATACTCACGCTGCTTCTCCATCCCGGCCGGGTGAAGTCGGACCTCGTGGCGCGGCGGACGCTTGGTCCGATCCTCGAAGAGGGCGATGACATCGTGCTGTCGATCGACGGTCGACCGCTGAAGCACTGGCACGTCGGCGGTGCGGACGTGCAGGGTTCGCAGGTCGCGGCATGGCGCCTGTCGTCCGTTGCACCGGCATCGCGGCATGCCCTGGTGGTCACGCTCGATGATGCGATCGACGCGCGCGCCGCCGACTCTATCGCCGTGGCCGACCCGCAGGGGCAGCGCCTGGCGGGAACCGGACATCTCGGCCCGGGCGAAACCACATGGATTTTCGTGCCGGCCAAGCCATGGCGCGTCGGGATGTACCACCTCATGGTCCGCGGCACGGTCGAGGATCCGTCCGGAAATCGCCCCGCCACGTCATTCGAATCTTCCGGCTCCGCCGGGGATTCGGCAACGCCGACCGATCTGTCGATCCCTTTCCACGTCAACGCTTCGCCGAGGTCTTCATGAAACTTCATCTGCGACACACCGTTACACGACTGCTCTTCTCGGTGCTTATCGGCACGACCAGCGCAGCCACGTTTGCCCCGGCTCATGCCTCCGCACCCCTGCTCGGCGGCCAGGCACCGGGTTTCTACCGGATCATGGTCGGCGACATCGAGGTCACCGCCCTCAGCGATGGAACGGTCGACTTTCCGATGGACACACTGCTCGTGGGCGCATCAGCCGACGAGATCCGCTCCGCCTATAAGAAGGCATTCCTGCGCCTGCCGGCCGAGTCGTCGATGAACCAGTTCCTGGTGAACACCGGAAGCAAGCTGGTGCTGGTGGATGCCGGTGCGGGTGCGTTCTTCGGCCCGACGCTCGGCAACACGGTAGCGAGCCTTCGCGCTGCCGGCTATACGCCCGAGCAGGTCGACGAGGTCGTGATCACGCACATGCACGTCGACCATACGGGCGGCCTCGTGCACGATGGGAAGCGCACTTTCCCGAACGCCGTCCTGCGCATCGCTCGCGCCGATCTCGACTTCTGGATGAATCCCGCCAATGAAGCGAAGGCGCCTGAGGGCGTACGTCCCAGCTTTCCGGCGGCGCAGAAGGCACTGAAACCGTACATCGCCGCGGGCAAACTGGAACCGTTCGACGGCGCCACCCAGATCGTTCCGGGCATCCGGGCCGTGCCGGCTCCGGGCCACACCGCAGGCCACACGTACTTCCTGATCGAGAGCAAGGGGCAGGAACTTCTCGCCTGGGGCGACGTGGTTCACGCGGCTCCTGTCCAGTTCGCTCATCCGTCGGTGCGCATTGCGTGGGACAGCGACGACCGCGCCGCGGAAGCCGCCCGAGAGAAAGTATTCGCCGACGCGGCAACAGGCGGATACATCGTTGCCGGCGCGCACCTGCCGTTTCCCGGCCTTGCCCATGTGGTACGAGCCAGCGATGGCGAGGGCTATGTCTTCGTGCCGGTCACCTACTCGGTGAATCGAAACTCGATGCCGCCCGCGAAATGAATCGCGGTGCGACGTTGCTAGGTGATCGTCACGGGCGCGGCGAACGCGCCCGATACCCGGCCGTCAGTTAAAGCGGCCTCACCCAGATATTCCGAAAACTGATCGGCTGCGAGTGGTCCCCGTGCGCCTGCAGCTTGATCGGTGCATCGGTATAAGCCTTGTACTTCGGCTTGCCGATGTAGAAGGTCTCACCGGTAAGCTCGGTATGGTTCTGCACCAGCACGCCGTTATGGAACACCGTGACGTACGCCGGCGATTTCACCGAGCCATCGGCTGCGAACACCGGCGCCGTCCACACGATGTCGTAGGTCTGCCATTCGCCCGGCTTGCGCGCGGCGTTCACGAGCGGCGCCGCCTGCTTGTAGACGCTCGCGGCCTGCCCGTTCACATAGGTCTTGTTCTGGTACGAATCCATGATCTGGACTTCGTAGCCTTCGTCGCCGGGGCCGGTGGAAGCGAGGAAGACGCCGCTGTTGCCGCGCCCCTGCCCTTCGCCGGTGATGTCCTTCGGAATCTGCCACTCCAGGTGCAGCTGGTAATTGCGGAAGTGCTGCTTCGTCTGGATGTTGCCGGTGGTCTTGTCCACGGTCACCACGCCGTCGTGCACTTTCCAGTGCGCGGGCGAGTGATCTTTCGACGCTTCCCAACCGGCGAGGTCGCGGCCGTCGAAGAGCACCACCGCATCGGACGGCGGTGCGCTTTCCTTGGCACCCGGCGTCACGACCTTGGGTACTGGCTCCCACTGTTCCGTGGCCTTCGGGTCGTCCTGCGCCAGCGCACACGTCGAACCGACGATGGAAAGAGTGACGGCGAGGGCTGTCGAGGTGAAACGCTTCATCGGCATTCCTTGGTCAGAGTTCATACCGTGCACGTCCTGAACGCGTCGGCAAACGATTCGAAGGGATCCGGGTGCGACGGCATGAATTCATGCGCGAGGTAGCCCTGGAAGTTCAGGTCCGCGATGGCCGTGGCGATGGCGCGGTAGTTGAGTTCCTGCGTGCCGTCGATCTCATGGCGACCCGGCACGCCACCGGTATGGAAATGGCCGATCCACTGGATGTTGTCGCGGATGGTGCGGATTACGTCGCCTTCCGAAATCTGCATGTGGTAGATGTCGTAGAGCAGTTTCACGCTGGGCGAGTTCACACCCTTGGCCACCGCCACGCCGAACGCGGTCCTGTCGCCCTGGTAGCCGTGATGGTCCACCTTGCTGTTCAGAAGCTCGACGTGGAGCGTGATGCCATTTTCCGCCGCATAGGGCGCGATCTTCGAAAGCCCGGCAACGCAGTTGTCGATGGCCTGCTGCTCGTCGATACCCGCCTTGCGGTTGCCGAACATGGTGATCAGGTTGGTCACGCCGGCGCGCTTCGCGAGCGGGATCGTGGTTTCGATTTCCTTGATCAACGCGGCGTGGTTGGCCGGATCGTTGAAACCCATTTCGATGAAGTTCTCCCGCTTGGCGGGATACCCCATCGATACCGCCAACCCGTTATCCGTCACCACGGACCACTCGTCGGCGTAGAGCAGATCCACGGCCACGAAGCCGATGCCCTTCAGGCGCTTGCACAGCTCGGGCAACGGCGCCTTGGAGGTCCAGCGGCTCAGCGACTGCTTGAGGCGTCCGGGGCCTGCCTTGCCTGGTGCCGCCTTGCCGGCGCGCGTTTCGGCGGAGGCGATCAGCGGCGCGGCACCGAGCGCGGCGGCAGCCGTCGCGAGATGGCCCAGCATGGCGCGGCGGCGGCTGTCGGGGGAGTGGTCCGGTATGGTCATTCGAGCCCCAGGATGGTGCGGTTGAAGGCGCGGTCGCTGCCGCTCGAGGCAAAGTCGTCGAAGGCGCGCTCCGTGACCTTGATGATGTGCTTGCGAATGAAAGGCGCACCTTCCATCGCGCCCTGCTGTGAATCCTTGATGCAGCATTCCCACTCGAGCACGGCCCAGCCGGGATAGTCGTACTGCGCCAACTTGCTGAAGATGGCGCCGAAGTCGATCTGCCCGTCGCCGAGCGAGCGGAAACGCCCCGGCCGGTCGATCCAGTCCTGATAGCCGGCATACACCCCGGAGCGTCCGTTGGGCCGGAACTCGGCGTCCTTCACGTGGAAGGCGCGGATGCGCTCATGGTAGTTGTCGATGAACTGCAGATAGTCCATCTGCTGCAGCACCATGTGGCTCGGGTCGAACAGGATGTTGGCGCGCGGGTGGTGATCCACCGCGTCGAGGAAGCGCTCGAACGTGACGCCGTCGTGCAGGTCCTCGCCGGGATGCAGTTCGTAGCAGACGTCGACGCCCACCTCGTCGAACGCATCGAGAATCGGCTTCCACCGCCTGCCGAGTTCCGCGAAGGCCTCGTCGATCAGGCCGGCTGGACGCTGCGGCCATGGATAGAACAGGTGCCATGCCAGCGCGCCGGAGAACGTGGCGTGCGCGGTCAGGCCGAGGTTGCTGCTGGCCTTGGCGGCAAGCTTCAGCTGCTGCACTGCCCATGCCTGGCGCTGCGGCGTATGCCCGCGCAACGCCGGTGGCGCGAAGCCGTCGAACAACCGATCGTAGGCGGGATGCGATGCCACCAGCTGCCCTTGCAGGTGCGTGGACAGTTCGGTCACCACGAGCCCGTGTTCGGCCAGCGTGCCTGCGATGTCGTCGCAGTAGGTCTTGCTTGCCGCCGCCTGCTCCAGGTCGAACAGGCGGCGATCGTTGGACGGGATCTGCACGCCAACGAAACCGAGCGACGACGCCCAGCGGGCGATCGAGGGCAGCGTGTCGAACGGCGATTCGTCCGAGGCGTACTGGGCAAGGAAGATGCCTGGGCCCTTGAGTGTCTTCATGTCAGATCTTCAGTTCGGTCTCGACGGCCCAGGCCTTGCCGTTGCCCGCCTGCGTCAGCGGAATATCGCCCTTCCAGGCGCCGGGCACCGGGTCGTACTGGAGCACCTGCGTGCAACCCGGCTGCGACAGGAAGAAGCCGAGCATCGTGAGCTTCTTGCTCATCAGCACGAAGTCGGCCTCGGGCGACAGCTTGCCGCCGACGGGCACCGCCACCGCTTCCTTGTGCAGCCTGGTCACCAACGCCTTGCGCTGCGCGGGATCGAGCTGGAGGAAGGGCTTGCCACCGGCCTTGTCGAAGGCGGCCATGGCGGTGAGGTAACGGGTCTGGTCCGCCTTGGTATAGGCGGCGAAGAACATCTGGTCGATGAACAACGGAACGCCCGCGTCCACCGCTCCCGGCGTGTCCGTGCGCGGGATCACGATGTCCGCCACGACGCCCACCAGGCTGTACTGCTCCGGCTTGAAGAACTGGGGCTTCGCACTCGGCTTCTGCGATGCGGCATGCGCGTCGAGCACCGCCAGTAACGACGGGCCCGCGACGGCCCCGACGGCCAGCACGGACATGCTTTTCAACCATTCGCGACGATTCATGGGCATGATCCTCAGATGTTGCCGCGCTTGAGTTCTTCCACGGCGTGGTTGGCCGCGCGTGCGGTCAGCGCCATGTAAGTCAGGGACGGGTTCTGGCAAGCGGACGACGCCATGGCCGAGCCGTCGGTCACGTAGACGTTCTTGCAGGCGTGCATCTGGTTCCAGCCGTTGAGCACCGAGGTCTTCGGATCGCGGCCCATGCGCGCGGTACCCATTTCATGGATGCCGGCGCCGACGTTGGCCTGGATCTTGAAGGATTTCACGTCGCGATAGCCGGCGGTGTTGAACATCTCCAACGCGTCGTCGATGATCGCCTTGCCGATCATGAGCTCGTTTTCCTGGTGCGCGGCGTCGAAGTTGAGCACGGGCAGGCCGTACTTATCCTTGTGGTTGCGGTCCAGCGTCACGTAGTTCTTGTGGGAAGGCAGCATTTCGCCGAAGCCCATCATCGAGACATACCAGGGGCCGGGTTCCTGCGCGGCACGCTTGAGTTCCTCGCCGAGCGCCTGCTGATCGACCAGGCGGGTCCAGTCCTGGCGGCCTGCACCGCCCTGGTAACCGAATCCGCGCAGGTACTTCTGCTTGTCGGTGCCGACGTTGCGATAGCGCGGAATGTAGAAGCCGTTGGGACGACGGCCCGAGTAGTAGCGGTCTTCGTGGCCCTCGACCATGGCGCGCGCGCCGCTGCCGAAGATGTGGTCCATGATGTTGTGGCCGAGCTCGCCACTGTCGTTGCCGAACCCGTTGGGGAAACGGCTGGACGTCGAGTTCATCAGGATGTGCGCGGTACCGAAGGTGGAGGCGCACATGAAGATCACGCGCGCGAAGTACTCGGTCTGGTGGCCGGTCTCCGCATCCAGCACGCGCACGCCCGTGGCCTTGCCCTTGTCGTTGTCGTAGATCAGCTCGTAGACGATGGCGTTGGTCACCATCGTCATGTTGCCCGTGCGCTCCGCGGAAGGCAGCGTGGACGAGTTGCTGCTGAAGTAGCCGCCGAACGGACAACCGCGCATGCACAGGTTGCGATACTGGCAGGTGCCGCGCTGTGGACTCTGGTCGTGCTTCAGCGGCGCGGACAGGTTGGCGGTGCGCCCGATGATGAGCTTGCGCTTGAACTTGGCGTCCAGCTTGCCCTGGAAGTCCTTCTCCACGCAGTTGAGTTCCATGGGCGGCAGGAAATCGCCGTCCGGCAGCTGCGCGAGGTGGTCGGTGTTGCCGCTGACGCCGATGAAGTGCTCGACGTGGTCGTACCAGGGAGCAAGATCGTCGTAACGGATCGGCCAATCCACGCCCACGCCTTCCTTGCCGTTCGCCTCGAAGTCCATCTGGCTGAAGCGGTAGCTCTGCCGGCCCCACATCAAGGAGCGTCCGCCGACGTGGTAGCCGCGGAACCAGTCGAACGGCTTCGTTTCCTCGTACGGATTGTCGATGTCGTCGGCGAACCAGTGCTTGGTGGACTGGGTGATGCCGTAGAACGACGGGCGCGTGTGCTTGGGCCACCGCGCGATGTCCGCCTGCGTCGGCTCGTCGCCGTACGGCAGTTCCCACGGTGCCTTCATGGCCGTGGGGTAATCGAGATGCTTGACCATCGGGCCGCGATCGAGGACGAGCGTCTTCAGGCCTTTCTCGGTCAGTTCCTTGGCGGCCCAGCCGCCGCTGACGCCGGTACCGACAACGATGGCGTCGAATGTGTTCTTTTCCATGCCTTTCCCTTCAGCGCAGCGGGCGCAGGTAGTCGTAGTCGACGCGCGCGGCGTCAAGTGAGCTCATGCGGGCGAACGGCCCCTCCTGTTCGACGAAGCAGTGCTTCAGTCCGGAGGCGTCGGCTGCCGCCATGATCGGTTTGTAGTCGAGCCTGCCGTGGCCCAGTTCGGCGCCCGGGTAATCCTTTTGGTCGCCGCGCAGGAAGTCCTTCGCGTGCATCAGCGGGATGCGGCCCGGGTTGGCCTTGAAGTAGTCGGCCGGATTCTTGCCGCCGGCGGCAACCCAGCCACAGTCGAGCTCGAAGTGCACGAGCTTCTTGTCCGTTTCCTTCAACAGCACGTCGTAGAACACCTGCCCGCCACCCACGTCCGAGAACTCGGCATGATGGTTGTGGTACGCGTACTTGAGGCCGGCCTTGCTGGCCTTCTCGCCGAGTCGGTTGGCGTACTCGGCCGTGCGCTTCGCATCGTCCAGCGTATACCTCGGCTCGCCCGACTTCCCCGCTTCCTTCTGCATGATCGACGGCAGCATGCTGCTGACGATGTAGGTCGCGCCAAGCGTGTGCGCGGCGTCGATGCCGGCGTCGAAACCCATGCTGTCAAAGTGCATGCTCGGACACGCCAGGCCGGCTGCCTTCAGCTGGTCGCGCAGCTCGCCGGCCGTGCTGAGGACGATGGCCTCGATCTCCGTGTAACCGATCGACTTCAGTGTCTTGAGCGTGCCGGCCGGATCGCTCTTGTAGGCATCGAGCACCATGTAGAGCTGGATGCCCATGCCCTTGCCCTTCGACGCGCCGGCAAGGAGCCTTCCCGGCGCGCCAAGGCCAAGCCCGAGCGCCGCGCCGCAGAGTGCGGAGCGCGCAAGAAACTGCCTGCGATTCATCATGTGGTGGTCTCCCGAATCAATGGGTGCCGGCGACGGCAGTGGCGGCGGCGGTGGCCTTGCGATCCTTGAAGAGCAAGACGAAGAGCGCGAAGACGAAGGCGGCGAAGGTGCCGGCGATGATCCAGATGGCATGCCAGTCGTGCGTCGCGTCGCTGCGCGTATAGGTTTGCACCACGATGCCGGACAGCCACGAACCGACGAACATGCCGAGGCCGTAGGTCAGGAAGGTGATGAGCCCCTGCGTGGCCGCGCGCAATGCGGGCGGAGCCTCGCGGTCGATGTAGATCTGCCCCACCACGAAGAAGAAGTCGAAGCAGACACCGTGCAGCACGATGCCGAGCCAGAGCATCCACATCAACTCGCCGGTGCCGCCGAAGGCGAACAGGCCATAGCGCACCACCCAGGCCAGCATGCCCACGGCGAGCATCCACTTCACGCCCAGGCGGCGGAAGAACCAGGGAATGAGGAGCATGAAGAACAGCTCCGACATCTGGCCGCCGGTCATCTTGCCGGCTGCGTTCACCACGCCGGCTTCGTTGAGGAAGAGGTTGGTGAAGGCGTAGTAGAACTGCAACGGGATGCAGATCAGAAACGAGGCGAGGGCGAATATCGCCATCGAGCGCTCGCGCAGCAGGTGCAGCGACTCGAGCGGCAGCACGTGGCGCAGTTCGAACCGCGTGTTGCGCGCCAGCGGCGGCGTCGGGGGCAAGGTGAAGCAGTAGCCCGCCAGCACGACGGAAAGGCCGGCCGCCAGGAGAAGAGGCGACGCCGTGGCTTCCACGCCCCATGCGCCGACGGCGAGCCCGACGAGGATCCAGCCGATGCTTCCGAACACGCGGATCGCGCCGAATTCTTCCTGCGGGTCCTTGATGTGCCGCATGGCCAGCGAGGCCGTCAGGGCCAGGGTGGGCATGTAGCAGAGGCTATAGGTGAGCAGCGGCGCGTAGACCAGCGCGAACGTGGTCTGTTGCGAGGCGATGACGAGCAGCACCGCGCCGAGGAGGTGCAACAGGGTGAGCACGCGGCGCGTGTCGAACAGGCGGTCGGCAAGCAGCCCCACGAACAACGGCGAGATGATCGCGCCGACGGCCGTGGTCCCCGCGACGGCACCGATTTCCGTGCCGGTGAAGTGCAGCGTCTTGCCGAGCCAGGTGCCGACCGTGACGTACCAGGCACCCCAGATCCCGAACTCGAACAGCATCATGACTCTAAGGCGCCACTTCATCCGCGTTTCCTCGTTGTGCGTTTGGGTTCGAGGGGGTCTTCGACCGCTTGCCACTGCCCTCCGGCCGCGTGGCTCTTGAGCATCGCGTCCACCACGAGGCTGTTGCGATAGCCATCGGCGAACGTGGGTAGCGCCAGGGGTTTCTTCTCCGGCCGGGCACCGCTGCGAATCCACGCGTAGGCGTCCGCGATCACATTGCGGAACGCGTCCGCCCAGGCTTCGGGGTGACCGGCGGGAAGGTGGGCATAGCCGCGGGCGGACGGATCCAGCTGCGACGGGTCGCGCGTGAGCACCGCGTTCGCCTTGGCGTGATGGCCGAGCCAGAGTTCGTTGGGCTGCTCCTGGCGCCACGCAAGCGAACCTTCGCGGCCGTTGACCTCCAGGCGCAGGTCGTTCTTGTGGCCCGGGAGCACCTGGCCCACGGTGACGCAGCCGCGCGCACCGTTGTCGAAGCGCAGCAGCACGCTGGCCAGATCCTCGCTGGTGATCTTGCGTCGCTTGCCGGCGGTTTTCGCCGCACCCGCGAAGGCTTTCGCCGAAGCATCCGGCGCTTCGCGCTCCGGCACCACCGTGTGCAACTCGGCCAGCACGGCGACGATGCGCGCGCCGGTCACATGTTCGGCCAGGTCGCACCAGTGCGAACCGATATCCCCCAGCGCGGAACTGGCCCCGCCCAGCTTGGGATCGAGACGCCACGTGTATGCGCGCTCGTCGGTGAGCCAGTCCTGCAGGTAGCAACCGTGCACGAACACGCTCCGCCCGATCTTGCCCTTGGCGATCATCGCGCGCGCCTGCTGCACCAACGGATAGCCGCGATAGTTGAAGGTGACGACGTGGGCCACGTTCGCACTGCGTGCGGCCTCGTGAAGCTCTCGCGCCTCCTGCATCGTGGCTGCCAGGGGCTTGTCGGAGATCACGTGCTTGCCGGCCCGCAACGCCGCCAGCGAGACCTCCCGGTGCAGATGGTTCGGTGTGGTGTTGTGCACCACGTGCACGGCGGGATCGGCCAGCAGTTCGCGGTAGCCCGCGTATGCCTGCCCCGCGTTCAGTTCGCGCGCCCGCTTTTTCGCGGATTCGAGACTGGAGCCGGCGATGCCGACCACTTCGACATTGCCCAGGCGCCGCACGGCGTCGAGATGGTGCGCGGCGATGAAGCCGGGCCCGACGAGTCCCATGCCGAGCTTCATCGATCGGTGGTCCTGGCGCTTGTCGACATCGACTGGCTTGCCATGTTTTCCCCCGACGGCCCAACCGCCGTCGAAATGTATTCGATTACATCCAGCGGTCCGCAGGCCTGGAGCCCATTCACCCGCATGGCGTTCGTCTGTTCCCCCCGGGTGCCTGCTGGCAGGCTCCGGAACATGCCAAGATGTAGCAGATGGGTGAAGAAGCCCGCAACGGTTTTATGTAATCCATTACATTGCGGTGCAACATAACGGCGCATATCGGCTCCTGTCGTCCGATATGCCGCCGCCAGCCAAAGGGTGGAAACGCGTGAGTCCAGAGGGATCCCGGCGAAAGAGGCGAGGCGTCGACGGCCAACGCGCCGATGTTGCGCCGCAGCCTGCTCGCGTGCGAACGGTGAAGGAAATCGCCGCCATCGCAAAGGTTTCAGTGGCAACCGTTTCCCGCGCACTGCAACGTCCCGAGGTGGTGAGCGAAGAAACGCGGCGGCGCATCCATGAGGTCGTCAAGCGTCTCGGCTACACGCCCAACGCGCTGGCCCGCAATCTGCGCACCGCGCGGACACGGCTGGTCGTCGCCCTGCTTCCCGACATCGCCAATCCGTTCTTCTCGGAGGTGATCCGCGGCATAGAGCAGGTGGCCTACGAGAATGGCTACTCCGTGCTCCTGGGCGAAACGCAGAGCAACCTGGTGCGCGAACAGGCCTATGCCGACATGGTCGCGGCCCGACAGGCGGACGGCATCATCACCATGTTCCATCGCATCCCGGCGATCCCCGTCGAGGGCCGCCTGCCGCTCGTGAATGCCTGCGAGTACGTCAAGGACAGCGCTATCTCGAGCGTCTATGTCGACAACGCCGCGGCGGCGTCCGCGGCGGTCGATTACCTCGTGGCCCTGGGGCACCGCGACATCGCGTTCATCGCAGGCCCCTCGTCCAGCCCGATCTGCGTCGACCGCGAGCAGGGTTACCGCCTGGCGCTGCAGCGGGCGAACCTCGCCGTCAATCCCGCCCTGACGGCCATCGGAGACTTCTCCATCGAAGCCGGCGAACGCGCCGTCGAATTGTTGCTGTCGCAAGGCCAGTCGTTCAGCGCGGTGTTCTGCTCCAACGACGAAATGGCCATCGGCGCGATGCGCGCCCTGCTCTCCCGTGGATTCCGCATCCCCGAAGACGTCTCGGTCGTGGGGTTCGACGACATTCGCTATTCCCGCTATACATCGCCGGCGCTCACCACCGTCTCGCAGCCGAAAACCGCGCTGGGACGCGAAGCCATGACGATGCTGATCGAGATCCTCAACGACCCGGAGGTACCACCGCGGAAGCGCGTGCTGTCCGCCGAACTGGTGGTACGCGGGTCGACCGGGCCTTGGGGTGAGCGCTAAAGCGTCCAGCCCTGGCGATACTCGCGACGCAGGAACTGGTTGGCTTCCGACCGGTTGGTGACGCGCATGTTCTGCGCGTCGTACTCGATCCTGCCACCTGCGCGAAGCGCCAACACACCCAGCAGCATTACTTCCGTCAGCTGCGCGGCATACGAGAACGGCGACGAAGCCTGACCCTTGCCCTTGCAGGCGTCCACCCAGTTCATCTCGTGCGAGGTCGTGATGCGCGCGAGTTTCCGCGGGGGCGTGCCCACTGCGTCGTGCAGCGACTGCGGCAACAGGCGGGGGTTGTCGCCGTAGGTTTCGTGGATCAGCTTGCCCTTGCTGCCGACGTAGAGGACGCCGCCGTCCTTCATCTGTCCGGCTCCCATCGCCTCCAGGCCCGGCGGCAGCAACGCGCCGTCGTACCAGGTGAGCTTCACCGGCGGCAGGCTGCCGCGCGCCGGGAAGTCGAAGTAGGTCATCGTCGCCATGGGGTACGACTCGTGGTTGAACGGCGTCGAGACCGTTTCCACCGACGTGGGGAAGCCCAGGTTCAACGACCAGAACGGCGAATCGATGAGGTGCGCGCCCATGTCGCCGATGGCGCCCACGCCCCAGTCCACCCAGCCGCGCCAGTTGAACGGATGGTAGAGGGGGTGGTATTCCACGACGGGGCCGGGGCCGAGGAAGAGGTCCCACTCGAGGCCTTGCGGCTTCGGGTAGTTACCGGCCATGGCGTTGGCGAGCCGGGCCATCACGGCGTCCATGTCCCAGCTCGCATCGTCGGGTTTCGCCACCGGCCGCGGGCGCGGAATGCCCTGTGGCCAGTACGCCAACGGACGATTCGTCCAGGCGTGTACCTCGCGCACTTCGCCGATCGCCCCGGCCGCGATGTATTCGTTGATCAGCCGGGCGTCGTCGGTGGAGTGGCCCTGGTTGCCCATCTGCGTGACGATCCGGGGGTTTTCCTTTGCCTTCCTGGCGAGTTCCCGGGCTTCGTGAATCGACCATGTGAGCGGCTTCTGCACGTACACGTGCTTGCCGAGGCTCATGGCCGTGCTGGCGATCGTGGCGTGCAAATGGTCGGGTGTGGCGATGACCACCGCGTCGATGTCCTTCTGCTCCTCGAGCATCCGGCGGAAATCGGTGTGGCGCTTGATCGAAGCGTACTTGCGGGAAAGCAGTTTCGTCTGCTCGATCTTGTCCTGCAGCTTCTTCCGCTCGGCTGGGGTTTTCGCATTGTCGAGGCGCGCCTGGGTCTTCCCCAGGCCGGTGAACATCCTTTGGAACGACTTGTCGGTATAGCCCCAGTCCACGTCGCACAGGGCGACGATGTTCTCACCCGCCAGCGCGAGGATATTCTGCCCGCCCATGCCGCCGACGCCGATGCCGGCGATGTTCAGTCGATCACTGGGCGCCGTATGGCCCGTGCCACCGAGGATATGGCGGGGCACGATCATCAGTCCGGTCGCGGCAAGCGCCGTGCCAGCAAGGAAGTTGCGGCGCGAGATCTTCACGCTCGCCTGCTCGTCTACGGGCGCCGCTGCTGAAGGCTGGGCGAGCTGCTCTTTCCCGGTCTTGGAATTGTCCGACATATGCGCTGCGATCTCCGTTTGGCTATCAGGAAGCGGTCGGGACAAAGCCCGGATCCCCTAAGGAAGCCAGAGTTCTTAGCGCAGATTGCGGCAAGATTCAAATGCGCGCGCGATTTTCCAGACGCGCGAGGTGCGCCGCCACCTGGCGTGCCGCGAGTCGCGGACAGCCGTCGTCGCACACGATGGCGGCGTTGCCACCACCATAGGGACCATAGCGCGCCGGATCGGTCGGACCGAACAAACCCACGGTGGTCGCCCGCGTCGCCGCGGCAAGGTGCATCACGCCACAATCCGCGCTGACGTAGGTACCCGCAGCCTCGATGAATGCAGCCAGCTTGCGCGGGTCGCTCGTGTAATAGGTGGGATAACCGCCACCAAGCCGCGATGCACCGTCGGCGGACACGAGTTCGATCACGCACACCACTCCGCGCTGGGCGACGAGTTCCGTGGTGAAATCGTGCCACCAGTTCGGCGCCAGGAGTTTCGAGCCGGTGGCATTGGGGAAAATGGCCAGCTTCGGAAGATCGCGCTCCTTCACACCGCGCAGGACACGCGCAAGCGCGTCTTGTCCCTTGCACCGCTCGGACTCGGTCAGGCGAAGATCGAGCGAAGGCACCTCTCCTTCTTCCATCACTCCAAGTGCCCAGCGCAACGCGTGCACCGGACGGGCCGCCAGGTGCCGGGTCTGTCCATGCGTCGGCATGGCCTCGGTGCGAAGCTGCAGGCGCGCGTTCGCCAGCGCACCCGCCAGCTGGCCCGAGGAAGAACCGGCGGCGGCATCGATCACCAGGTCGTACCGGCGCGCGCGCAATTTCCGGAGCGCGCGGAATGTCGCCAGCGGATGGCGTATCGCGCGCCGGTCGAGCGTCGTGCAGTCGCCCACGATGTCGAAGCCGCGGAACACGGCGTTGGCAGCGGAACCTGCCGACAGCAGGTCCACCTCGGCGCCCGGGAAGCGCCGTTCGATTTCGACGAGCAGTGCCGTCAGCAGCACGGTGTTGCCCAAGCGATGATTCGGACGGCACACGAGGATGCGCTGGATTCGCTCGGAGGCGAGGCGGCCGGCGCCGACCAGATTCGACGGCGGCGGAACGAGGTGCTTCGCCATCCATGCCGCGACGCGTCGGCGTCGCACAGCCAGGTCGCCGTGCAAGGGCTTGCGGCCCGGCTCGGCCGCCGCTGGAGGAGACAAAGACGCACTGCGCATGACCGTGCACCTGCAGGAAGGTGTGAGCACGGTGCCAGAGCAAGCTTACGTCCACCTGTGGAGAATGTGACGCGTAGATTTCCGTTCAGCGGCCGATGCGGTTACGGTTGGCGGTCAGGGCGGCGTTTTTCCGAAGGGGTCGACACGAATGCATCGAGACAAGGCATCGACGCGCGGGCGCAGCATGCGTCGCGTTCTCATTCCGGCCGTCTGCGCCGTCGCGCTCGCTTGCAGCGCAGTGACGCAGCAGGCGCTGGCGCTGGCGGTGACGCCCTCGTCATCCGTCGATGCCGTGTTCAACGTGGCGCCGGCGCGCGCGGCCATCGAGCGCCTGGTCGGAAAGGCCCACGCCGACCAGGTTCAACTTCGGGCGATGGCTAAAGGGCAGAACGATCGCTTCCGCATCCTCGGCGAGAAAGGCCATCTGGTCGTCGAGGGCACCAGCCCGGCCACGCTCGTGGCCGGCTTCGGCTGGTACCTGGAGTACGTGGCGCACGCGAACATCTCGCTGGCCGGCGAGCAGCTGAATCTTCCCCGCGAGTTGCCGCTGCCGACGTCGCCCATCGAGCACGAGGCCAACGGTGCAAACCGCTTCGCGCTGAACGATGTGGACGAGGGTTACACGGAGCCCTACGCCGATTGGAGTTATTGGGAGCACAAGATCGACGTGCTGGCGCTGCGCGGCATCAATCAGGTGCTCGTTTATCAAGGCCAGGAAAAGGTCTACGAGGAAGCCTTCCAGCGTTTCGGCTACACGCGCGACGAACTGCTCGCTTGGATCCCGCAGGCGGCGCACCAACCCTGGTGGCTGCTGCAGAATCTCTGTTGCTCGCCGACGCCCATCGCGCAGGACATCGTCGACCGCCGTGCGGACCTCGCGCGCAGGATGGCGGACCACCTGCGGCAGCTCGGCATGATTCCCGTCTTCCCCGGCTTCTACGGCACGGTGCCGCCGGAATTCGCGAAACGCAATGCAGGCGCGCATGTGGTGCCCACCGGCGAGTGGGATGGCTACAAGCGTCCGGACTGGCTAGATCCGAACGATCCGATATTCGCAAAGGTTGCCGCCGAGTTCTATCGCCGGCAGACGGCGCTGTTCGGCGAGAGCACCATGTACAAGATGGATCCGCTGCATGAGGGCATCGAAGGCGGCGACCACGGCGGCATCGACCTCGTCGGCGCCACTCGCGGCATCCAGGGCGCGCTCGAGCGTGCCCATCCGGGTGCCATATGGGTACTGCTGGGGTGGGAGACCAATCCCTTGCCGCCGATCGTCGAAGGCCTGGACAAGGCGCATGCGCTGGTCGTGGATGGCGAATCCGAAGCGGTGCTGGCCGACGCCGACAGGGAAGCCGAATGGAAAGGGACGCCCTATGCCTTCGGCACCATCTGGAACTTCGGCGGGCATACCAACATCGGCGCCAATCTTTCCGTATGGAACGAACGGTTCTGGCAATGGAAGACGAAGGCCGGCAGCAGGATGGATGGTGTGGCCCTCATGCCGGAAGCCAGCGACAACAATCCGGCCGCGACCGCCTTCTTCACCGAACTGGCGTGGCGCTCGGAACCGGCGGATGTCGACGAATGGTTCCGGCAATGGGCATGGCGCAGGTACGGCGGCACGGCACCGGACCCGCATGCCGTCGCGGCGTGGCACATCCTGCAACGGTCCGCTTACCATCTGCCCGCCACGTGGGACAGCAAGTACCAGACCGGGTACTTCGAACTCACGCCGAGCCTGTACGCGCACACGCTGCCACTGGACTACGATCCGCTGGAGATCGACCGCGCCCTTGCCGAGCTGCTCCAGGTGGCGCCGACGTTGCGTCAAAGTTCGGCCTATCGTCACGACCTCACGGACCTGGCCCGTCAGGCGCTGGCGGTGCGTAGCCGGCTCATGCTTCCGAAAATCAACGAAGCCTTCGAGGCACGCGACGTGGACCGGTTCGACCGGCTCACCGAGCAATGGCTGCAGTCGATGAAGCAGCTGGATGCCGTACTCGGCACGAACCGGCATTTCATGCTGGGCCCGTGGCTCGCTCGTGCGAAGGCGTATGCGAAGACTCCCGCCAACTGGGAGGCTGTCAATTACGACGCTCGCTCGCTTATCACCATATGGGGACGCCCGGACGTCGCCGACTATGCGCGGCGTGAATGGCAGGGCCTGGTGGGGGACTACTATTACGCCCGCTGGCAGCTTTACTTTGACTCGCTGAAGAAGGCGCTGCGCACGGGCGGGAAGGTGGAAAAGATCGACTGGTATGCGTTCGGCGAGAAGTGGGCGCATGAGCAGAAGGCGTATCCGACCGAACCGAGTGGCGACATCCACGCGCTTGCCACCCGGGTCCTGGCGGAAAAGACGAACGCGACGAACTGACCTGCGGCGCGCTTCAGTGCCGACCGCTCAGCGCCTCCCTGTTCGCCACGACCCACTCGGCGAATGGCTGCGGCTGCGTCCCGGTAATCCGCTTGAAATCCTCCGTGACGGTGCCGGCGCGCCCAGCGGCCGTGTTGATGTCGAAGGACGCGAGCAACCGTGCCACGGCCTCCGGCATTCCGGCTTCCACCATGCCTTTGACGAGTGCTTCCGCCGATACCGGAACGACCTGGAGCGGGCGCTCGAGTACACCGGCGATGATGGCTGCCTGTTCGGCGGTCGTCAGCGCCTCGTGTCCGCTGAGCGTATAGATCGCCTTCTCCATATACGGGCCGGCCAGCACGATGGCCGCCGCATGCGCCAGGTCGTCGCGTGAGATGTTCGCAAGCTTGCCGTCACCGGCCGCACTGAACCACTTGCCTCCGTGCGCCAGGATCGAAGGAATGGAGTGGAACAGGTTCTCGAAGTACCAATGGTTGCGCAGCACCGTCCATCCCGGCAGCGCGCTGCCGGCGAGCGCGGCTTCGGTACCCTCATGGTCCGGCGCGATCAGCACCGGCGAGTCTTTCGGCTCGGGCATCGACGTGTAGACCACGTGCGAGATGCCCGCACGCGTCGCGGCCTCGACGGCACGCGTGTGCTGGGCCAGACGATGACCCGGCTTGTCCGTCGCGTCGGTGCTGATGAGGAGCAGGCGGTCCGCACCGCGGAACGCTTCGTCCAGCGAGGCCGAGTTGTCGAAATCCGCCGCGCGAACGGTCACGCCGCGGTCGCGCCATGCGGAGAGCTTCTCAGGCTTGCGGGTGGTGGCGATGATGCGGTTGGGCGGCACGCCAAGTGTTTCGACCAGGAAGTGCAGTACGCGCTGACCGAACTGGCCGGCGGCTCCCGTGACGAGAAGCGAAGAGGACATGGGGCAAACTCCTGAGACGAAGGCAGGCAGCGGGTGACCCCGGCGCCGGGAATCTGGTTACTTTTCGTAACCTGGTATTGCGATGAAGCCAAGTTCTGCTACGTTCCCAGAGCAGGCGCATGGAGACAAGAAGGGAGATGGAAGTCACCCGGTTACTTCGAAGTAACCGGTACGTCGCCGGCGCACCGCCAGGACACCAAAGGCCCCACCATGAACACGCACACGTCCACCCTTTCCAGGATCGACACCGAAACCGACGACTGCCCCATTCGCGATGTACTGGATCGCATGGGCGACAAGTGGAGCATGCTGGTGCTGTTCAAACTGGAATCGGCCGGTACCTTGCGCTTCACCGCGTTGAAAGCACTGATCCCGGATATTTCCCAGCGCATGCTCGCCCAAACGCTACGCCACCTGGAGCAGGATGGCCTGGTATCGCGCACCGTGCATCCGACGCGACCGCCACGCGTCGAATATGCGCTGACGCCGCTGGGTTCGTCGTTCCTTGAGCCCATGCAAGGCCTGCTGCTCTGGGCACAGCAAAACCATGCGCGTGTCCGCGCCTCCCGAGAGGCTTATGTTGCTCCGCAGCCCAATACGGCGCTTTGACTTTCTCGACCGGCTCCGACTCTGTCTCAAGCGTTATTGATATCGGACCACGCACTACGCGGTTAGCGATTCACGCGCGCGCAAGGAAGCGAAATGCACACTCCGGGTCGCAATGAACCCGGCCTCGTGCCTCGTACGGAGAGAGATCCATGCGCCATTCCGCCATTCTGCTGGCCGCTTCGCTCGGCCTTGCCCTCACCTCCCAGGCCTTCGCCTCCGACCGCCCCGATCCCGGCAAGCTGACCACGCGCTGCCTCGATGAAGCGGCCGAGAAGTTCGATGTGAAGAACGACTACATCCAGCTCCAGCCGGTCAAGGCTTCCGACTCGGGTTACTCGATCTCGGGCACGGCCGATGCGGGCATCGACGGCAAGAAGAACTTCACCTGCGAGTTCAACAAGAAGGGCAAGCTCGCCAACCTCGTTCCGGAAGGCAAGTACTGTCTCTAATACACATCT
>NZ_JBNDHZ010000051.1:0-31427 GCF_056755355.1 Luteibacter sp. HAY1-4A | reverse complement strand
AGGCTTCCATCAGGCCCGCATGCGCAGCAGCGGAGCGGTGGTGGTCAACAGACCCCGCGACTTGAGCACATCCACGTAGGTGGCTTCGTCGCTGTTGCTGACCTTGAGGCGGAGCGCGGCCGGGCTGTTCTGCGCGGCATGCTCGGCGGAACGGAAGAGCATGGCGCAGGCATCGCCGCTTTCGGCGGCCAGTTGCAGCCGGCGCAGGCTGCGGTAGTCGATGTCGGGCAGCCAGCCGACCACCGCGCCGCAGCAGCCCGAACGCAGGCACTGTTCCATGCTCCACGCGGCCTCGGTGCTACCGGCATGGATTTCATGCAGGAAGCGCAGGTCGACACCGGCCGCCGCGAGCGCAGGCGCATAGGGCAGGTAAGGCGGTGCCACGAAGATCACCCGGCGGTGTTCCTGGGTAAGCGCGGCAAGCGCGGGCATCACCAGGTCCAGTTCGCCCAGGCCATCGTGTTCGTACAGGATCTCGCTGAGCGCACCCTGCGGCCAGCCGCCGCCGGGAAGCTTCGCGTCCAGCGAGGTCCAGCCCGTGGCCAGGGCGCGCACGCGCGGCTGGCGGTCGGCTGACCGGCGCCAGATACCGGGATGGTCGAGCACCTGGGCGAGGGGCGTTGAGACGATGGCGTTCATGGTCAGGTCCTGCGGATGATGCCGACGTAACGCCCTTCGATGGCGAACGCATGGCGACGTGGGTCGACTTCGATGGGATCGAAGTCGGGGTTTTCGGGCAGCAACAGGAGACGGTCGCGCTCGTGCTTCAGGCGCTTCACGGTGACTTCGTCGTCGAGACGGGCGACGACGATCTGGCCGTCGTTCGCCGTAGCGGTCTTGTGCACGGCGAGCAGGTCGCCGTCGAGGATGCCGGCGTCGCGCATGCTCATGCCCACCACGCGGAGGAGGTAGTCGGCGCGCGGACGGAACAGCGCGGGGTCGACCTCGAGCTGCGCTTCGATGTTCTCTTCGGCCAGGATGGGCGAGCCCGCGGCCACGCGGCCGATCAGCGGCAGGTCGTTCGCGGCGGCGATGCCCCGGTAGCCGGTGTCGCCCGCGGGCAGGCGCAGACCACGGTGCTGCGGCGAGCGCTCCAGCACGCCCTTCTTCACGAGCGACTCCACGCATGCCTGGGCGGAGCTGTGGCTGGAGAAGCCCAGGGCCTCGGCGATTTCGCGCAGCGTGGGAGGAAGGCCCTGGCTCTGCAGGTATTCCCGCAGGAAGGCGAGGGTCTTTTGCTGACGCTCTGTAAGGGAAGGTGTCGACATGCGTACATTTGTACAGAGGTGCGAGCGACGATGCAAGAGGAAAACTATTTGCACGTTGTTGCACGATTTCGTACAGTAATGCGCATTCGTTCCCGAAAGGAAGCCTATGCATCCCGCCCGCGCCACCCGACTCATTTTCCTGCTCTCCGGCATCGGCATGGCCAGCTGGGCACCCATGGTTCCCTACGCGAAAGCCAGGCTGGGGCTGGACGAAGCCACGCTCGGCCTCGTGCTGCTGTGCATGGGCTGCGGTGCCGTGATGGCGATGCCCCTCGCGGGTTTCCTCACCCACCGCTACGGCAATCGCGACGTGATCGGTGTCAGCGCCTTGCTGGTATGCGTGGCGTTGCCATTGCTGACGATCGCGCCGGATGCGTATTGGCTGGGCGGGGCGCTATGGTTCTTCGGTGCATCGCTGGGCGTCGTCGACGTGGCCATGAATGCGCACGCGGTGGATGTCGAGAAACAGGCGGGCAAGCCGATGATGTCGGGCTTCCATGGCCTCTTCAGCGTGGGCGGCCTGGTCGGTTCGGCAGGCATGGCCGCATTGCTGAAAGCCGGCATGCCGCTTACCAGTGGCGCGCTGGCCGTGTCGGGCGGCCTGCTCGCGATCGTCGCCACGCAGTGGCGGCATTTCATCGTCCGCCTGCACGACACGGACGAAAAGCATTCCATCTTCCGTCTTCCCTCCGCCGCGGTGCTCCTGCTCGGCTTCCTCTGTCTCGTGGTGTTCCTCGCCGAGGGCGCCATGCTGGACTGGAGTGCGGTGTTCCTGCGTTACTCGCGTGGCTTCGATCCGTCGCTCGCCGGCCTGGGCTATGCGGCTTTCTCCATCGCCATGGCATGCGGACGCCTCCTGGGCGATCGCATCACCGCCTGGGTGGGACCGGTGACGATCGTTCGCGGCGGCGCCTTCCTCGCCGCCTTGGGCTTCTTCCTCGCCACGATGCTGCCGTGGGGACCCACGGCCCTCATGGGTTTCGTCCTGGTGGGCATGGGCGCGTCGAACATCGTGCCTGTCCTGTTCAGTGCGGCGGGCCGCCAGCCGCGAACCTCGCCCGGCATCGCCATCGCCACAGTCACGTCGCTGGGCTATGCGGGCATGCTCGCCGGGCCCGCGGCCATCGGATTCGTCGCCCAGCACAGCAGCCTCTCCAGCGCCCTCGCGGGCGTGGCGGTGCTGCTCGTCGTCGTCTCGGCCTGCGCATCCATCGCGCGGCGTTAAACGTTCCAAGGAGCCAACCATGCACAGCAAGCGCGATGTCGTGATCTTCGATTTCGGCGGGGTCCTCATCGACTGGAACCCGCGTTACCTCTATCGCAAGCTGTTCGGCGACGACGAAGCGGCGATGGAAACGTTCCTCGCGGAAGTCACCACGCCGGAATGGAACCTGCAACAGGACGCGGGCCGTTCGTGGGACGAAGCGGTTCGCCTCCTCACGGCGGAACATCCGACCAAGGCCGACCTCATCGCGGCCTACCAGCATCGCTGGGAAGAAACGCTCGGCGGCCCCATCGACGACAGCCTGCACATCCTGCGCGAACTGAAGGAAGCGGGACACCCGCTCTACGGGCTCACCAACTGGTCGCAGGAAACCTTCCCCGTGGCGATCGAGCGCTTCGACTTCCTCGCGCTGTTAGACGGCATCGTCGTGTCGGGCCAGGAGGGCATGGTGAAGCCCAACCCGAAACTCTACGAAACCCTGCTCGAGCGCTACGACATCGATCCGGCCCGCGCCGTCTTCATCGACGACAACGCGGTGAACGTGGAAGCCGCGGAAGCCCTCGGCATCCATGGCATTCACTTCCATAACCCCGCGCAGCTCCGCTCCGAACTGGTGGAACTGGGTTTCCTTCCGCGATGAACGCCACGCCCGATACGACGCTGCCACGAGAGCGGCAGCAGCTGATCCTCGAACGGCTGGGCCGCGACGGCAAGGTCGTGGCCGCGGACCTCGCCCACGAGTTCCGCGTGTCGGAAGACTCCATACGCCGCGACCTTCGCGACCTGGCTTCGCAAGGGCTGTGCCGTCGCGTGTACGGCGGTGCGCTGCTCATGCAGCACGTGGCGCCCCTGGACGAACGGCACCGCGAGCGTGCGGAACTTAAGCGCGCCCTCGCGCGCGTCGCGGCCGGGCTGGTCGGGGAAGGGCAGATCCTGTTCGTCGACGCCGGTTCTACCAACACCGCGCTCGCCAAGGCACTGCCGGACCATCGCGACCTCACCGTGGTGACCAACGCACCGGACGTGGCGATGGCCGTGCTAGGGCGTCCCGGTTTCGAGGTGATCCTGCTGGGCGGGCACGTGGACGCGCGGATAGGCGGTGCGATCGGCTCGCGCACGGTGCGGCAGGCGCAGGACATCCGCGCCGACCTCTGTTTTCCCGGCGTATGCGCGATCGATCCGGAGCGTGGGTTGTGGACCTACGACGAGGAGGAAACCGTGTTCAAGCAGGCGATCATCGAGGCCAGCGGCGAAACGGTGGCGATCGCCACGCCCGACAAATTGGTGGCTTCGGCCACGCACCACACGGCGCCCGTGACGGCGATCGCCCACCTCGTAGTGCCCGCCGATACCGATGCGGTGCTGCTCGCGCGCTATCGCGCGGCAGGCGTGGCCGTGCACATGTAAACGGCCTTGTGTGGGAGCCGCTTCAGCGGCGATGGGTGCTCGCGGCAAGCTTGCTCGCTGCCGCGAGATCGCCGCTGAAGCGGCTCCCACAGGTCTGCTGCGTCAGCCGGCCTTTTTCTTCGCCAGGCGCAGCCACGTATCCACAACGGTATCCGGATTCAGCGACATCGACTCGATGCCCTGTTCCATCAGCCACTCGGCAAGGTCGGGATGGTCCGACGGACCCTGGCCGCAGATGCCCACGTACTTGCCTTTCTCGCGTGCCGTACGAATGGCCATGGCCAGCAGCTTCTTCACCGCCGCGTCGCGCTCGTCGAACAGGTGGGCGACGATGCTGGAATCGCGGTCGAGGCCGAGGGTGAGCTGGGTGAGGTCGTTCGAACCGATCGAGAAGCCGTCGAAGATGTCGAGGAACTCGTCCGCCAGCAGGGCGTTCGAAGGTACCTCGCACATCATGATGACCTTCAGGTCGTGCTCGCCCTGGACCAGGCCGTTCTGGCGCAGCACCTCGACGACCTTGCGGCCTTCGTCGAGCGTGCGCACGAAGGGGATCATCACCCAGACGTTGGTGAGGCCCATGGTCTCGCGCACGTACTTCACGGCCTTGCACTCCAGCGCGAAGGACGCGGCGAAACCCGGATCGACGTAACGGCTGGCGCCGCGGTAGCCGATCATGGGGTTTTCTTCATGCGGCTCGTAACGGGAGCCACCGAGCAGGCCGGCGTATTCGTTCGACTTGAAGTCGGACAGGCGCACGATCACCGGCTTCGGGTACACGGAGGCAGCGATGGTGGCAATGCCTTCCCCGAGGCGGTCGACATAGAACGACACCGGATCCTTGTAGCCCGCGATGCGCGCGTCGATGCGTGCCTTCGTTTCGGCGTCCTGCTTCGCGTATTCCAGCAGCGCCTTCGGATGCACGCCGATGTGGCTGGCGATGATCATCTCGAGGCGGGCGAGGCCGATGCCGGCGTTGGGCAGCATGCCGAAGTCGAACGCGCGCTCCGGGTTCGCCACGTTCATCATGATCTTCAGCGGGGCCTCGGGCATGGCGCCCAGGTCGGCCGTGATGCGATCGAATTTCAGCACGCCTTCGTAGATCGTGCCCGTGTCGCCTTCGGCGCAGGACACGGTGACGTCCGCACCGTCGGGAATGGCGTCGAGAGCGTTACCGCAACCGACCACCGCCGGTACCCCGAGCTCGCGCGCGATGATGGCGGCGTGGCAGGTGCGGCCACCGCGATTCGTGACGATGGCCGCGGCGCGCTTCATCACGGGCTCCCAGTCGGGATCGGTCATGTCGGCCACGAGCACGTCGCCGGGCTGCACCTTGTTCATGTCGGAAAGCGAACGGATGACGCGCGCCTTGCCGGCGCCGATCTTCTGGCCGATGGCACGGCCTTCGGTCAGCACCTTGCCCTTTTCGCCGAGCTGGAAGCGCTCGAGGGTGGTGGCGTGCGAGCGCGACTTCACCGTTTCCGGGCGGGCCTGCACGATGTACAGCTTGCCGGTGTGGCCGTCCTTCGCCCATTCGATATCCATCGGACGACCGTAGTGCTTCTCGATGACGAGGGCCTGGCGCGACAGTTCTTCCACATCGGCATCGTCGATGCAGAAACGGTGGCGGTCCTGCACCGGCGTTTCCTCGATGCGCACGCGCTCGCCAGGCTGGTCGGAATACACCATGCGCTGCTGTTTCGCGCCGAGGCTGCGGCGGAGCACCGCCGGCTTGCCTTCGCGCAGGGTGGGCTTGAACACGTAGAACTCGTCGGGGTTCACGGCACCCTGCACGACCATCTCGCCGAGGCCGTAGGAACCGGTCACGAACACCACGTCGCGGAAACCGGATTCGGTGTCGAGGGTGAACAGCACGCCGGAGGCACCGACGTCGGAGCGGACCATCAACTGCACGCCCGCGGAGAGGAAGACGTCCTCGTGCTTGAAGCCCTGGTGCACGCGGTAGGCGATGGCGCGGTCGTTGTACAGCGAGGCGAAGACTTCCTTCACCTTGTGCAGCACGTCGTCGATACCGACCACGTTGAGGAAGGTTTCCTGCTGGCCCGCGAACGAGGCATCGGGAAGGTCTTCCGCGGTGGCGGAGGAACGCACGGCCACGGCGATGTCGGTGGCGCCGGCATCCTTGCAGAGCTTGATGTAAGCCTCGCGAATGGCCTGCTCGAGGTCGGCGGGCAGGGCGGTGTCGACGATCCAGCCGCGGATCTCCTTGCCGCCGCGGGTCAGTTCGTCCACGTCGTCCACGTCGAGGGTGGAGAGGCGCTCGGCGATGCGCTTCGCGAGGCCGCTCTTTTCGAGGTAGGTCTGGAAGGCGTCGGCCGTGGTGGCGAAACCGCCCGGCACGGAGACACCCAGTTTCGCCAGGTTGCCGATCATCTCGCCAAGGGAGGCGTTCTTGCCGCCCACCTTGCCCAGGTCGGTCATGCGTAGCGCGTCGAGCCAGAGTACCAGGTCGCTCAAAGGGAAATCCTCACATCGGTTCGTCGGATCGGCCGCGGGCCGCGCTGGAAAATCCGTTTATTGTCGTGGGGCGGTCCACGCGGAAACAAGGCGCGACGCACAAACGTTCAGGGATCATGCGGGGTAGATCGTTAGGAAGGCGTCTTGAGATAAGGTTGACCCATGGACCACGCAGGGAAACGCCCGATGCGCCGCACCGTGTTCTTCATCTCCGACTCCACCGGCATTACGGCCGAAACCATCGGCAACAGCATGCTGGCCCAGTTCGAGGGCGTTCAGTTCGATACCCACCGGCTGCCTTTCATCGACAACCCCGCCAAGGCCGAAGCCGCCTGCCTGCGGATCAAGACCAAATATGCGCAGGACGGGCAGCGTCCCATCGTGGTGAACACCATGACGTCCCGGAACCTGTGCGACATCGTGGCGGGCAGCGGGGCGCTGATGCTCGACGTGTTCGCTCCGTTCATCGAGCCGCTCGAGGCCGAACTGGGCGCGAAGCAGTCGGGCGCCGTGAACCGCTCCCATGGCCTGGTGGATTTCGAACGCTACGAGGCCCGCATCGAGGCCACCAACTACGCCCTGGCCCATGATGACGGCCTGGACGTGGACTACAATCAGGCCGACGTGGTGCTGGTGGGCGTGTCCCGCTCGGGCAAAACGCCCACCTGCCTCTACATGGCCTTGCATTACGGCGTCTGTGCCGCCAATTACCCCCTCACGGACGACGACCTCGACAAGCTGGAACTGCCGACACGTCTCCGCCCTTATCGCAGCCGGTTGTTCGGGCTCACCATCGACCCCGTCCGCCTGGCGCAGATACGCGAGCAGCGCCGTCCCGGCAGCCGCTACGCCACGTTGAAACAATGCCGTTGGGAACTGGAGCAGGCCGACAGGCTGATGCGACGGGAAAACATACCGGTTCTCAACACCACGCACACGTCGATCGAGGAAATTTCGAGCAAGATCTTCGAGTACCTCGGTATCGAGCGACACATGTATTAGACGAACCCCTTACGGAGCCTTTGCCTCGCCCATGACTGCCGTCATCGAACGCCCAACCGCCCTCATCCCAGGACGCTTCGAGTTCCTGATGGGCCTCTATGCGGAGAACTACCACCGCCTGGCGCGGCTGTTCGCACCGCAGCGTCTGGCGCCCGGGCGTTATGTTTCGGACGTGGACGACGGGCTGAAGGTCTTGCTGGAAATCCAGGAAAAACACCCGTACACGCTCGAACTCGAGCTCACCTACGACTTCCTCGACGAGACCACGGGCCAGCCGTCGCCGTCGGCCCAGTTGCGCATGTACACCGACGCGCACGTGGCGGAGGCGATGCATTGCCATCCGGGCCGCAAGCTCACGCACGTGCTGGGGCCGTTCCCGCCGGCACACACCGTGCTGCAGCACCGCCTGCGCATGAACGGCTTCCTCAGCCGCTGGCTGGAATACCTGGCGGAGCAGGGGCATTCGATCGGCACGCTGGAGCGAGTCGAATAGAAGCGACCTTGTGGGAGCCGCTTCAGCGGCGATGGGTGCTCGCGACACGACTGCCCGCTGCCGCGGGATCGCCGCTGAAGCGGCTCCCACAACAAGCCGGGCAATCCACGGATTTCAGGCAAAAAAAATCCGCCATCTGGCGGATTCTTCTTTGGAAGTAATGGCGGAGCGGACGGGACTCGAACCCGCGACCTCCGGCGTGACAGGCCAGCATTCTAACCGACTGAACTACCGCTCCACACTACGTTCCAAGCTTTCCCAAACGCTACCAACTTCCTGCTTCTTCCTTGACACACTCTCCGGCGGACCGGAAAGTGGCGTCCCCACGGGGATTCGAACCCCGGTCGCCACCGTGAAAGGGTGATGTCCTAGGCCTCTAGACGATGGGGACGTACTAGAAGTTGGTGGAGCCAGCCGGGATCGAACCGGCGACCTCCTGCATGCCATGCAGGCGCTCTCCCAGCTGAGCTATGGCCCCCTTGGGAGCCGCAAAGATTACGGCCGGGGCTCGATGCCGTCAAGCATTCATTACACTTTTTTTGAATTTTCTTTCGACGATTCGAGAATGCCGAGGCCCGGATGAGGGGGCACGGGTTAACCTGTCGGCACATATCGACAGGGAACCGCATGCACGGCATCACCTTCATCCAGGACCTGGCCACGGTGATGCTCGTGGCCGGCCTCACCACGGTGCTTTTCCAGCGCCTTCGGCAGCCTGTCGTGCTCGGCTACATCATCGCCGGCATGGTCGTCGGTCCGCACACGCTGCCGGTGATCTTCATCCACGACGAGGAAACCATCCGCACGCTGTCGGAGCTGGGCATGATCCTGCTCCTCTTCGCACTGGGCCTCGAATTCAGTCTCAAGAAGCTGCGCGCGGTCGGCGGCGCCGCGCTGGTGGCGGCGTTCGCCGAAATCGTGCTGATGGTGTGGATCGGTTACGAGATCGGCCGTTTCTTCGGCTGGTCGGCCATGGACTCGCTGTTCCTGGGCGCGATGCTTTCCATTTCCTCCACCACCATCATCATGAAGGCGCTCGAGGACCTGGGGCTGAAGCGCGAGCGCTTCGCGCAGCTCATGTTCGGCATCCTCATCGTCGAAGACCTGCTGGCCATCGTGCTCATGGCGCTGCTCACGGGTATCGCGAGTACGGGCGGCGTCGCGGCGGGCGAGGCCCTGGCGGCGGTCGGCCGGCTCGGACTGTTCATGGCGGTGTCGCTGGTGGTGGGCCTGCTGCTGATTCCGCGCGTGGTCGACTACATCGCAAGGGTGAGCCGCAACGACGTGCTGCTGGTCGCGGTGCTCGGCATCTGCTTCGGTTTCTGCCTGCTCGTGACCGAACTGGGCTACAGCGTGGCGCTCGGCGCCTTCATGATCGGCGCGATCGTGGCCGAGTCGGAAAGCGTGGCGCGCATCGAGCGCATCGTGACGCCTGTGCGCGACATGTTCAGCGCGGTGTTCTTCGTGGCCATCGGCATGCTGATCGATCCGGACCTCCTGCTCGAGTACGCGTGGCCGATCACGGTGGTCACCGTGGCCGTGGTGCTGGGCAAGGTGATCACCTGCAGTTTCGGCAGTTTCGTTGCCGGCAACGACGGACGCACCTCGCTGCGCGTGGGCATGGGCCTGGCGCAGATCGGCGAGTTCTCGTTCGTCATCGCTTCGCTCGGGCTAACCCTCAAGGTGACCAGCGGCTTCCTCTATCCCGTGGCCGTGGCGGTTTCCGCAATCACGACCTTCCTCACGCCCTACCTGATCCGTTCGTCCGATCCGCTGGCGGGGTTCCTGGCCAGGGTGCTGCCGAAACGCGTCACGGGGGTCTTCGGCGCCTATACGGAATGGATGGGCAGCCTGGGCCTGCAAGGGCAGGGCGCCATCGTCATGAAGATGATCCGCCGCCTGGTCTGGCACGTGATCATCAACACGGCGCTGGTGGTGGCTGTATTCATCATCGTGGCCTTCGCCTATCGCCGCGGGTTCCTCCACCTGGACCTCCTGAGCGACCAGCCCACCGTGCGCCGCAGCCTCGCGTGGTCGATGGCGGCCCTGCTGTCCCTGCCGATGATCGTGGCCACCTACAGGAAGGCGGGCGCCCTGGGCATGCTTCTTGCCGAATTGTCCATTCCCGACCGCTTCGGCGCGCGGACTTTCCGGATCCGCTCCGTCCTCGGCAGGATCATCCCCCTGGCCGCCATGGCCGTGATGGGCCTCCTGGTGGCCGCGCTTGCCTCCACGATCCTGCCTCCGAGGGAGGTGGCGCTCGTGCTGGTTCTGGTGGGCGTAGGGCTCACCTGGCTGCTCTGGCGGGTGCTGGTCCAGGTCCACGCCCGGCTGCAGGCCGCCATCCGGGACACCCTCGAAAAGCCCGGGCAGGACCATCCGGAGTGACGTGGGTCGCAATCCATGAAAGATTCCTGAACTTTTCGTGTGAAAGCCTGTCTCTCGCCCCGTCATTGCAAGCTGGGCGCGAACCACCGCACAATGGCGTTTCCGCCTCCACAAGGAGGTGTACCGGCGGCGTCGCCGAATCTTTCCAAGAGAGGGAGTATCGAATGAAGCACTTTTTGCGTCCCACGATGACGGCCGTCGCCCTGGCGGTTGCGCTGGGTACGGCTGCGGGCGCATCCGCCCAGGCCGCCAAGCCGGCTGCCTCCGCGGCACCGGTCGACAAACAGAAGGCCAGCTACGTCGTGGGTTGGGACCTTGCCAGCTCGCTTCCGCCGCTCGTGGCGAAGGAAGTCGATGCCGCCACGGTCGCCAAGGCCCTGCAGGCTGCCCTTTCGGGCCAGAAGCCGACCATGTCGGAAGCCGAAGCCAAGTCCGTTCGCGAAGCGTTCGTCGCCCAGCTGAAGGTCAAGGCCGAAGCCGAGTACAACAAGGTCGCCTCGCAGAACAAGCAGGAAGGCGACGCTTTCCTCGCCAAGAACAAGAGCGCCCCTGGCGTGAAGGTCACGGCGTCGGGCCTGCAGTACCAGGTCGTCCAGGCCGGTACCGGCCAGCGTCCGGGTCCTAACGACACGGTCACCATCAACTACACCGGCACCTTCGTGAACGGCGAGAAGTTCGACTCCTCGGCCGACCACCAGCCGGCCGGCCCGGCGAAGATTCCTCTCGCCGCGGTGATCCCGGGCTTCCGCGAAGGCCTGCAGCTGATGCAGACGGGCGGCAAGTACAAGCTGTTCATTCCGTCCAGCATCGCCTACGGTGCCAAGCCGGAAAACGGCTTCCCGCCGAATGCGACGATCATCTTCGACGTCGAACTGCTCAAGACGGAAGCGACCCCGGCTGGCAAGGCTCCGGCGGCCGACGGCGGCAAGTAAGCAAACGCGTCTTCGGACGTATCGAAAGGGCGCGGAGCGATCCGCGCCCTTTTTTGTGCCCGATCCTGTAGGAAAGCGAATCGGTTTGCTGCGGTTGGGCGGCGGGATACAATCGACCGTTACGACACGACGTCGAACGCATCGGGAGCCCCATGAAAGTCACGATATTCGGCACCGGCTACGTAGGCCTCGTCACCGGCGCCTGCCTCGCCGAGATGGGCAACCACGTGGTCTGCGTCGACGTCGACACGAAAAAGGTCGAGCGGCTGGAGAACGGCGAGATTCCCATCTTCGAGCCGGGCCTCGAGCCGATGGTGGTACGCAACCACGCGGAAGGCCGCCTGGCCTTCACCACCGACGCCGCGCCGGCCATCGCCCATGGCGAGATCGTCTTCATCGCCGTCGGCACGCCGCCCGACGAAGACGGCAGCGCCGACCTGCAGTATGTGCTGGCCGTGGCGAAAACCATCGGCGACCACATCGATCGCTACACCGTGGTGGTGAACAAGTCGACCGTTCCGGTCGGCACGGCCGATCGTGTGCGTGCGGCCGTGGCGGAGCGCCTGAAGGCGCGCGGCGTCGACGTTCCCTTCGATGTCGTGTCGAATCCCGAATTCCTGAAGGAAGGCGACGCGGTGGAAGACTGCCTGCGTCCCGACCGCATCATCGTCGGCGCCTCCAGCCAGAAGGCCATCGGCGTGCTGCGCAAGCTCTATGCGCCGTTCAACCGCAACCACGATCGCATGGTGGTGATGGACGAGCGCTCGGCCGAGCTGACCAAATACGCGGCGAACGCGATGCTCGCGACGAAGATCAGCTTCATGAACGAGATTGCGAACATCGCCGAGCATGTCGGTGCCGACGTGGAACTCGTGCGCCAGGGCATCGGCGCCGATCCGCGCATCGGCTACCACTTCATCTATCCCGGCGCGGGCTACGGTGGTTCGTGCTTCCCGAAAGACGTGCAGGCGCTCGCGCGCACGGCGCATTCGGTCGGCTACGACGCCCGGTTGCTTGGCGCGGTGGAAGCCGTGAACGACGCACAGAAGTCGCGTCTGTTCGCACTGCTGTCCAAGCATTTCGACGGCAAGCTGAAAGGACTTACGGTCGCCGTGTGGGGCCTGGCATTCAAGCCCAACACCGACGACATGCGCGAGGCGTCGAGCCGCCGGTTGATGGAGCAACTGTGGGACGCCGGTGCGCGCGTGCGCGCCTTCGATCCGGAAGCCGCGGATGAAGCGCGCCGCCTCTACGGCGAGCGCGACGACTTCGTGCTTGTCGAGCGACCCTACGACGCCCTGGAAGGGGCCGACGCCCTGGTCATCGTCACGGAGTGGAAGGCTTTCCGCAGTCCGGACTTCGCCTGGGTGAAGTCGTTGCTCGGCACGCCGGTGATCGTCGATGGCCGCAACCTGTACGATCCGGCTGCCGTCGAAGAAGCCGGCATCGCCTATTACGGCATCGGCCGTGGCCGCAGCCTGACCGGACGCGAACATGGGTGACGTCGACGAGCGCCTGACGGAGCTGGAGGTGCGCCTCGCCTTCGTCGACGACACGGTCAACGGTCTTTCGTCGGCGGACGTGGAAATCGCCCGCCGGCTCGACCTGCTGGAGCGAGCCGTGCGCGACCTGCGCTCGGACCTCGTGAACATGCGAGCGGGGCTCGGTAGCGATCCTGCGACCGAACCCCCGCCGCCGCACTACTGAGTACTAGAACGAGCCCTACCGATGGCAGAGTCACTGCGCGACCAGTTGTTGAAGAGTGGCCTCGTGAAGGAAATTCCCGAGGAGAAAAGGAAGTCCGCGCCACCCTCGCGCCAGGGTGGTGGCGGCTCGACCAGCGGTCAGCCGTATGCCGGCAACCGGCCGAAGCAGGGCAAGCCGCAAGGCGGCCGGCCCGGGCAGGGTGATCGGCCAGGGCACGGCGGTCGACCAGGGCAGGGCGACCGGTCAGGACACGGCGGCCGGCCAAACCAGGGCGGCGGCCCGCACGCCGGCGCGAAGGCTGGACAGGCCGGGCGCCCGCATCAGGGCGGCAAGGCCCAAGGCGCGCAGCCGCGCAAGGACGGCGAGATCGATCTTGCCAAGGCCTATGCCATCCGTGCGCAAAAGGAGGCCGCGGAGCGCAAGCAGGCGGAAGCCGAGGCCGCCGAGCAGGCTCGTCTGCGCAAGGAAAAGAAGCGCAAGGTCGAAGAACTGCTGAAAGGCAAATCGCTGAACCTCGCCGACGCCGATCAGGTGCGGCACTTCCCGTATGGCGAAAAAATCCGTCGCGTATACGTCGATGCGACGCAGCTCGCCGCGTTGAACGCGGGCGAGTTGGGCGTCGTGCAGCAGGGCGGGCGTTATCTGGTCGTCGAGAAGGCGGTGATCGAGGAACTGCGCGGCATCGCGCCGGAATTCATCGCACTGCTGGTCGATCCGAACGCGGCGAATGAGTCCGACGACGGCGTTCCCGACGACCTGATGTGGTGATGGCGCTCATGTGGGAGCCGGCTTTGCCGGCGATCCCGTGGCAGCGGGAAAGCTGCCGCGAGTGCCATCGCCGCTGAAGCGGCTCCCACAAATCAGGCGGCGGGCGCCGAAAGCTCCGGGTTGTCCCAGCCTTCCTTTTTCGCGAAGCGCGCGCCGTGCTTCTGCTCGAGCTTCGCCAGGCGCTCGCGCACCACGGCCACGCCTTCGCTGCGCACGTACTGGATGGGGCCGCCGCGGAACGGGGCAAAGCCCGTGCCGAAGATGACGCCGGCATCGAGCAGGTCGGCATCGTCCACCACGTTTTCCGCGAGACATGCGATGGCTTCGTTCACCATCGGCAGGATCATGCGGTCCTGGATGTCGGCGGGCGGAACGTAATCCGGATCGACTTCCGGTTTGTCCGGCTTGCCGTCCTTCCAGACGTACAGGCCTTCGCCATCCTTCTTGCCACGCTTGTTCGCGGCAATTTTTTCCTCGAGGCCTTGCGGAACTTCCAGGCCCAGGAACGGCGCGAGTTCGCGGCCGACCGAGGCGCAGACGTCGAGTCCCACCGTGTCGGCGAGTTCGATCGGTCCCATCGGCATGCCGAACTTCTTCGCTTCTCGGTCCAGCACCGGCCCCGGCACGCCTTCGTTGTACAGGCGCATGGCTTCCATGAGGTAAGGCATGAGGATGCGGTTGACGAGGAAGCCCGGCGTGCCCTTCACCGGCACCGGAAGCTTGCCGATCGCCTTGCAGAAGGCGAGGGCGCGCTTTTCGATGGCCGGGTCGAGCGCGTCGTGGCGCACCACTTCCACCAGGGGCATCTGCGCCACCGGGTTGAAGAAATGCAGGCCGAGGAAGCGCTGCGGCGCCTTCAGCCCCTGGCGCAGTTCGTCCAGCGGAATGGAAGACGTGTTGCTGGCCAGGATCTCGTCGGCCTGGAACTGTGGCTCGATGGCGGCGTACAGCGCGTGCTTCGCTTCGGGGTTCTCGAAGATGGCCTCGATGGCGAGATCGGCATCGGCGACGCCGCGGCCCTCCACGTCGGCACGCAGGCGGCCCATGGCGGCTTCGACTTTCGCCGGCGCCCTGAGCTTCTTCTCGAACAGGCCGCGTGCACGCGCGATGGCGGGCTCGACGAAACGTGCCTCGCGGTCTTGCAGCGTGACTTCGAAACCCTTGAGGGCGGACCACGCGGCGATGTCGCCGCCCATGGTGCCCGCACCCACGACATGCACGTGCGAGATGCCGTGGTCGACGCCGCCGCCGAGTCCTTTCAGGCGCTCTTGCAGGAAGAAGATGCGGATGAGGTTGCGCGCGGTCGGTGTCGTAGCGAGCTTCGCCACCGACTTCGCCTCGAGCCGAAGCCTCTGCTGAATGCTGGGACCACCGCGCGCCCAGGTGTCGATGAGCGCGAACGGTGCCGGGTAATGTTCCTTCCGCACCTTGGCGGCGGTCTGCTTGCGAACCATGGGTGCGAGCACGGCGCGGGCGAGGAGGGTGTTCGTGGCCCAGCCCTTCGCCCGCAGCGCGAACGGACGCGCGACAGGACGGCGGGCGAGCTCACGCGCTTCGGCAAGCAGTTCGTCGGGGCGGGCAAGGCGATCGACCAGTCCTACGGCCTTGGCGCGCCGCGCGTTGAACGGTTTGCCGGTGAGCATGGCCGGCAGCGCGTCGGGCGCACCGATGAGGCGCGGAAGGCGCGCACTGCCGCCCCAGCCGGGGTGGATGCCCAGCATCACTTCCGGGAGGCCGATCTTCGTGGCATCGTCGTCGGCGGCAATGCGCAGGCGACAGGCCAGCGCCAGTTCGGTGCCGCCGCCCATGCAGGCGCCGTGGATGGCCGCGACGGTCGGACAAGGCAGGCGGGCGAGGTTTTCGAACACTCGCTGCCCGTTCTCGATGTTCTCGAGCACGGTGCCGGTCTGCGCGTATTCGACGAACTCGCGGATGTCAGCGCCCACCGCGAAGCCCATGGGCTTCGCGGAATGGATGACGACGCCGCGCGGGGCCTCGATGGCGAGCCTTTCGACGAGGGTGTCCAGTTCGTCCAGCACCTCGCGCGACAGCGCGTTCGCGCTGGTGCCCTCGCGGTCGAGCGTAAGGACGACGATCCCGTCGTCGCCCTCGCTGGTCTTCCAGTGCTTGAATCGAAGTCCTTCGAACATGGCGGATCGTGCGGTGGCGGATGAGCACACCACCTTACCTTCCCCCCGGGCCGAATGCGAGATACCCCACCGTACGGTGGGCCGGATGCGCCCATGACGGCGCTGGCGTGCGGACCGGCAATGGGCGGATACTTCGCGCTCGCCAGGCCGCCCGACCCGTACATGGATTCCAGCGTAGGAAACGATATCTTCGACCGCATCCTGTCGGCCTCGGGCCCGCTGGTGGCGCTCAAGACGAACGACACCGGCCTGCTGGTGGAGCAGTTCCGCCTGGTGGCGCGGCGCACGGGGCAGGCGGTGTACCTGTGGCGCCACGGCGAAGGCCTTGCGAGCCTGCGCGACGCACAGATGCGCGTGCCCGGCTGCCAGCGCCTGGGCGACGCCCTGCGCTACATCCTGCAGAGCCTGCACTTCGGCGTGTACCTCCTCGACATGCCTCCCGGCGTGCCCAGCGCCACCGACGGTGCGCTTTTACGGCAACTTTCGCGCACGCAGACCGGGCATGTGCGCCGCGTGGTCCTGCTCGGCGCAAGCCCCAGCTTGCTGGCCACGTTCGAAAACGACGTGGCCAGCATCGACGCCGACTGGCAGGCGCGCGCCGCGGCGCCGCGGCTGCGCGACGGCCGCTGGATCGTCTGAGCGATGGGAGCCATGGTCGAGCCGAACGGCGTACTGATCTTCACGGCGCGACGCGACGTGCGCCGTGCCGTCTTCGACTCCCTGGACCGGGAGGGCGACTTCGTCCTGCTCAGCGCACGCGATTCCGTGCAATTGGAAACGCTGCTCGCCGACATGCCGCCATTGCACGTGGTGGTCGTCGGCGCCGACGGCACGGCGGACACGGAGCGCGGCTTGCGCATCCTGCGCAGTTTCCCTGCCTACGCGGCGCTGCCCATCGTCTACGTGGTCGACGACGTGCCGGGCGTGGCCCCGGAAGGCGCGCTCGACTGGCTTCGTGCCGGCGCCATCGCCGCGGAGTTGGCCCAGCGCGTGCGCGCCGCCGTACAGACGCCCGTACCGCCGCTCGCGAGCGGACCGGCGCGCATGGACTGGCGTTTCGCGTTCGATGCGGGCGCCGCCTGGGTCGTGGCCTCGACGCCCGACGGTTGCATCCTCGACAGCGGCGCGACCATGGACCGCCTGTGGGCCGGCAACGGCCCCATCCAGGGGCGCCTGCTTTCCGATGTGTTCGTCCTGCCCGATGGCGCCGCCTGGCCGCTACCCGACGGCGATGGCAAGGCGTGCATGCTGCGACGCGCGGAGGGAGGCGACGTCGCCGGCGAAGTGGACGTGCGCCATATCGTCGATCATGGCGTCCACCGCATCGCCGTGGCGTTTCGCGACCTGCGCGCGGTCGACATGGCAGAACGGGCGCTGTCCCTGCTGGCCGTGCTGGACGCCTGCCCCAGCGACGATGAAGGCATGGGCGAGGCCGCTGCCTTGCTCGCCGACACGCTCGAACTGGACGTGGTCGCGGTCTGGTCGGCGATGCCGGAGAGCGAGACCGGCCCCGACGTGGTGGCGCGGATATGGAACGGCCCCGCGCCGGTGGCGTGGCCCGAACCCGGCGATATCCCGCTGCTCAAGATCGCGCTGGGCGGCGAGCCTCTCGTACGCCTCGATGCCGAGGGGGAAGCGCCGCTGGCGGATCCCCTCGTGGATGCGCTCGGCCTGCGCTCCTACGTGCTGCTCCCGCTGCTGGACGAGCGCCGGAGCGTTCTGGGCGCCGTGCTGGCGGGCCGCTGCCGGCCATCGAACGACACCCGGGTGCTCGCGCCCGCCCTGCGCGCGGCCACCGCCCGTTTTGCCTCGGCACTCGAACTGCGCCGCGCGCGCGAGCAGGGCCGGGCAAGGGGATTGGTGGACACACTCACGGGACTGCCCAACCGGTTGCTCTTCAACGATCGCCTGGACACCACCGTGCGCGAGGCCGAGCGCACGGGCGAATGCTTCGCCACGTTGCTGGTCGACCTCGACCGCTTCAAGGGCATCAACGAGACGCTCGGCCATGCGGTGGGCGACCAGGTGCTCACGTCGGTGGCGAAGCGCCTGCGCGCGAGCGTGCGCGCTTCCGATACGGTCGCACGCTACGCCGGAGACGAATTCACGCTGATCCTGCGCCACATCATCAAGCGCGACGACGTGCTGCGCATCGCCGAGAAGATCGTGCAGGCCATGGAACTGCCGTTGTCGCTGGACGACGGGTCCGAACTCCAGGCGACCATTTCCGTCGGCATCTCGTTCTTCCCGGACGATGCCGTGGAAGGCGAACTACTGCTGCGTCATGCCGACGAGGCCATGTACGGCGCGAAGAGCCTGGGTCGCAACAATTACCAGGTGTACGCCGCCAACGTCGACACCGCACAACAGCAGCAGGCCGAGTTGAAGGTGCGCCTGCGGCATGCTGTGCGCAACGACGAACTGCGCGTGTTCTACCAGCCGCAGGTGGAAGCGGCCAGCGAGGACATCGTGGGCATGGAGGCGCTGGTGCGCTGGGAACATCCGGAGCTGGGCATGATCAGCCCGGGCTTCTTCATTCCGCTCGCGGAAGCCAGCGGCCTCATCGTGCCCATCGGCGAGTGGGTGCTGCGCACCGCCTGCGCGCAGGCGAAGGCGTGGGACGACCGCTTCGGGCTGGGCCTTCGCCTCGGCGTGAACCTGTCGGCGGTCCAGCTCATGCAGCCCAACCTGGCGGCCGTGGTGGCCAACGCGCTCAGGGACACAGGGCTGGAACCGGCCCAGCTCGAACTCGAAGTGACCGAAAGCATCAGCGTGAAGACGGTGCCGCACCTCGTGGAAACGCTGGATGCACTGCATGCGATGGGCTGCCGCATCGCCATCGACGACTTCGGCACGGGCGCGGCGTCGCTCGACTACCTGCGGCGGCTCCCTGCCGATCGCATCAAGATCGACCAGAGCTTCGTGCGCAACATCGGTGTCGATCCGGACGACGAGGCCATCGTCCGCGCCACCATCGACATGGCGCACCGCCTCAAGCGCGGCGTGGTGGCCGAAGGTGTGGAGATCGAGCAACACCTCGAGTTCCTCCGTGCGAACGGGTGCGACGAACTGCAGGGCTACCTTTTCTGCCGTCCGCTGCCCAGCGCCACGTTCGAAAAACTGCTCGGCGAACGCGAGCGCCTGGTGAGCGAAGGGCAGGCCGTTCCCGCCTGACGGCCCCGCCGCCTTGAGGTCGGGCGCCACGCCCCGCATAGTTCCATGTCTGGAGGCGATTGCGCCGGCGCGACTGAACTTGCGCCGCGCCGACTTGTCTCAGCTGCGCCCGCGACTGGCCCCGATAGATTTGAGGAGACGGCCCGGATGGGCGAAAACGAACTGGATCAAGTACTTGTCGAGCGCGTGCAGCAGGGGGATCGCCGCGCGTTCGATTTGCTTGTCCGCAAGTACCAGCACAAGGTGGTGGCGCTGATCTCGCGTTACGTGCACGACTGGACCGAATGCGAAGACATCGCGCAGGAAGCCTTCGTGCGCGCCTGGCGCGCCCTGGGGTCCTTCCGTGGCGAGAGCGCCTTCTACACCTGGCTGTACAAGATCGCCGTCAACACCGCCAAGAACCACCTGGTGGCCATGGGCCGCCGTCCGCCCACCGGCGATATCGACATCGAGGACGCCGTTTACGTGCCCGGGGCCACCCGCATGCACGAGAGCGCCACCCCCGAGCGCGAAATGATGCGGGAACAGGTGGAACAAACGGTGTTTTCCACTGTCCAAGCCCTGCCTGAGGAACTTCGGGTCGCGATTACCCTGCGCGAGGTGGACGGCAAGAGCTACGAGGAAATTGCCGCCATCATGGACTGTCCCATCGGTACCGTCCGTTCGCGTATCTTCCGGGCCCGCGAAGCCATCGACCAGAAACTGCGGCCGCTGTTGTCCGACCGCGAGGACCACAACCCATGAGCGAAGCCAATCGGGAAATTCTCTCCGCCGGTATGGACGGAGAGCTGTCGCGGGAGGAAATCCGCTTCCTGCTGCGCCGGCTCGAGGCCGATCCGGTCCTTGCCGACACCTGGACCCGCCTTCACGTGGCCCGCGACGGCCTGCGCAGGCAGGGCGTTCCGCTGGTGTCCGACGATTTCGCCAACCGCGTCATGGCCGCCATCGAGGCCGAGCCCGCCACCGCGGGCATGCCACGGCGCCGCTGGTTGCAGTGGTCGGCCGGCGGTGCCATTGCCGCCAGCGTCGCGGTAGCCGCCCTCATGCTTTCGCAGCCGACGGGCAACCGCTCGGCGGCACCGGATGTCGCCCAGCATGCTCCGCTCGCCGACGACGCCCAGGTGGCCAGCGTGCCGGCCATGCAGGCTGCCGCGCCAGTCGCCCCGCAGTGGCTCAGCGGCAACATGGCCTCCCGCTTCACGCAGAAGGCGGCGTTCGACAGTTCGAGCGCAGCCGGTGCCGCGGCCTACCTGCCGCGCTCCACGCCGTACCAGATTCATCGCGCCCGGGCCGCCTCGGCGCCGGAAGACAACGGCTACATGCTGCTGATCCGTCCCGACGGCAGTCGCTATGTGCAGCCGGTGGCGGCGCCGCAGGCTCGCTGAGCCGCGGTTCGTGACCGCGCGCCGCCCATCGCCGGCGCGCCTTTCCCTGGATTCGTAACAGTCCGTGCGGTATCACACCGCACGGGCAGCCGTGGTTAGGTAAAAGGAGGAAATCGATGGCTCTCTGGCATGTACGCGCGCTACTCGGTGGCGCCCTGGTCGTGGCAAGCGCAGGTGCGCAGGCGCAAACCCTGCCCGACTTCACCGGCGTCGTGGAGAAGAACGCCCCCGCCGTGGTCCACGTCGAAGCGAAGACGTCGGGCACGCCCCGCAAGGCGCGCGGCGGCCCCGGGGACATGCCCGACGACCAGGAGGAACTGCTCCGGCGCTTCTTCGGCATGCCGGGCATGCCGATGCAGCCGCGCGACCGCACGTCGCTCGGTTCCGGCTTCATCATTTCGGGCGACGGCTACGTCCTCACCAACGACCACGTGGTCGACGATGCCGACGAGGTAAAGATCCGTCTGCAGGACCGCCGTACCTTCACCGCGAAGGTGGTGGGCAAGGACCCGCAGTACGACATCGCCTTGCTGAAGATCGACGGCAAGTCGCTGCCGACCGTCACCATCGGCGATTCGCGCAGCGTCAAGCGTGGCCAGTGGGCATTGGCCATCGGCTCGCCGTTCGGCCTCGACGCCACCGTGACGCACGGCATCATCAGTGCCGTCGGCCGCAACCTGGGTAGCGGCGACCAGCCGTACACGTCGTTCATCCAGACAGACGTGCCGATCAACCGCGGCAATTCCGGTGGCCCGCTGTTCAACCTGCAGGGCCAGGTCATCGGCATCAACTCGCAGATCTATTCCACGTCCGGCGGCTACCAGGGCTTGTCGTTCTCGATTCCCATCGACGTGGCGATGAACGTCGTGCAGCAGATCAAGGACAAGGGCTACGTGTCGCGCGGCATGCTGGGCGTCACGGTGCAGCCCGTCGACCAGTTCGTGAAGAACCTCGACCTGCCGGACGCGAACGGTGCGCTCGTGGCCCAGGTCACGCCCGGAAGCGGCGCGGAAAAGGCGGGCCTGAAGCAGGGCGATGTCATCCTTTCCTTCAACGGCACGCCCATCACGTCGTCGCCCGACCTGCCGCCGCTTGTCGGCCTGACGAAACCGGGCTCCATCGCCAAGGTGGAGATCCTTCGCGATCACAAGAAGCAGACCGTGGACGTCAAGGTAGGCGAGATGCCCCGCGACAAGGACGGGCAGACTGCCTCGGTCGGCGACACCGACGGCGCGGGCGGGTCTGCGGCCGCGCTTGGCATGTCGGTGGAAGACATCGACGCCTCGGCCCGCTCGGAGCTTGGCCTGAAGGCTGGCGAGGGCGTGGTGGTCAGCCGGGTCAGCGGCAGTGCCGCAGCCGGCGCCGGCCTTCGTCCGGGTGACGTCATCCTGATGGTGAACCAGAAGCGCGTGGGCAGCTCGGCCGCTTTCCGTGCGGCGGTCAAGGGCCTCAAGCCCGGCGATACCGCCATGCTGCTGGTGCGCCGCGACGATGCCACCCGCTTCGTGGGTGTCACCGTACCCGCCGATCGTTGAGGTCCTGGCCGGCCGTCGCTCGGCGGCGGTCGGTCTTCCATGCGATAATGCAGGATTCGCGCCGGCCGACAAGGCCGGCGCGCGTCGTTCGCGCCGCGAGCGACTGTGAACGTGACCACGGCGCTCCATGGAACTCATCCGCAACTTCTCCATCATTGCCCACATCGACCACGGCAAGTCGACCCTGGCCGACCGCATCATCCAGTTGTGCGGGGGCTTGACCGAGCGCGAAATGGAAGCGCAGGTTCTGGACAACAATCCGATCGAGCGCGAGCGCGGCATCACCATCAAGGCACAGTCCGTGTCGCTGCCGTACAAGGCGCGCGACGGCAAGACCTACCAGCTGAACTTCATCGACACGCCGGGCCACGTCGACTTCTCCTATGAAGTCAGCCGCTCGCTTTCCGCCTGCGAAGGCGCGCTGCTGGTGGTCGATGCGGCCCAGGGCGTCGAGGCGCAGTCGGTCGCGAACTGCTACACGGCCATCGAGCAGGGGCTGGAAGTCATTCCGGTGCTCAACAAGATCGACCTTCCCACGGCGGACATCGAAAAGGCCAAGGCCGAGATCGAGGCGGTGATCGGCCTGGATGCCAGCGACGCCATTCCGGTCAGTGCGAAAACGGGCCAGAACGTCATCGAGGTGCTGGAAGCGATCATCCATCGCATCCCGCCGCCGAAGCCGGGCGACACCGACAAGCTGCAGGCGCTGATCATCGATTCGTGGTTCGACAACTACCTTGGCGTGGTGTCGCTCGTGCGCGTGATGCAGGGCGAAATCAAGCCGGGCGACAAGATCCTGGTCATGTCCACCGGGCGCACGCACCTCGTCGACGACGTGGGCGTGTTCACGCCGAAGCGAAAGAAGCTCGAGCGGCTGTCGGCGGGCGAGGTGGGTTGGATCAACGCCTCCATCAAGGACGTGCACGGCGCGCCCGTGGGCGACACGCTCACCCATGCCGGCAAGCCGGCGGACGAACCGCTGCCTGGCTTCCAGACGATGCAGCCGCGCGTGTTCGCGGGCCTGTTCCCGGTGTCCGCCGACGATTACCCGGCCCTGCGCGAGGCGCTGGACAAGCTGCGGCTCAACGACGCCGCGATGTTCTTCGAACCGGAAAGCTCCGAGGCCATGGGCTTCGGCTTCCGCTGTGGCTTCCTGGGCATGCTGCACATGGAAATCGTGCAGGAACGCCTGGAGCGCGAGTACGACCTCGACCTCATCACGACCGCGCCCACCGTGGTCTACGAAGTGGCCAAGACCGACGGCTCCGTGCTGCAGATGGACAACCCGGCCAAGCTGCCTCCGCCGCAGCAGATCGCCGAGATCCGCGAGCCGATCATCGTCGCGAACATCCTCACGCCCGGCGAATACGTGGGCAACGTCATCAAGCTGTGCGAGGAAAAGCGCGGCGTGCAGCGTTCCATCCAGTATCTGGCCACCCAGGTGCAGGTGACCTACGAACTGCCGCTGGCCGAAGTCGTTCTCGATTTCTTCGACCGCCTGAAGTCGGTGTCGCGCGGCTACGCCTCCATGGATTACCACCTGGACCGCTTCGATGCCGGCCCGTTCGTGCGCGTGGACGTGCTCATCAATGGCGACCGTGTCGATGCGCTCAGCCTCATCGTGCACCGGTCGCACGCCGAACGCCGTGGCAGGGATCTCGTGGAGCGGATGAAGGACCTGATTCCCCGCCAGCAGTTCGACGTGGCCATCCAGGCCGCCATCGGCGCCGCCGTTATCGCGCGGTCGACGGTGAAGGCGCTGCGCAAGAACGTGCTCGCGAAGTGCTACGGCGGCGACGTCTCGCGCAAGAAGAAGCTTCTGGAAAAACAGAAGGAAGGCAAGAAGCGCATGAAGCAGGTCGGCAGCGTGGAAATCCCGCAGGAAGCCTTCCTGGCGGTGCTCAAGGTAGACAAGTGACGGCCGCCGCTGCGGCATGACGTTTAACCTATGGAACCCCGGCGCCGGATGCGCCGGAATGGGCCTCGCGGCCCCTCGATACGACTAACGGAGTTGGCATGGCGGCATTCGATTTTTCGGCGATTCTTCTCGGCCTGACGGTCCTCTTCGGGGTCGTGTGGCTATTCGATCGCCTCTTCCTGGCGAAGGCGCGCCGCGCCCGTGCGGAGGCCTCCGGCACGGAGCAGCCCGAACCCTGGCCGGTGGACTGGGCCCGGTCGTTGTTCCCGGTGATCCTGGTGGTGCTGATCCTGCGCTCGTTCGTGGCCGAGCCGTTTCGCATTCCGTCCGGGTCGATGATGCCCACGCTCGACGTGGGCGACTTCATCCTGGTGAACAAGTTCGCCTATGGCCTGCGCATGCCGGCCTTCAACAACAAGCTGGTCGAGAACGGGGAACCCCGGCGTGGCGACGTCGTCGTCTTCCGCTTCCCGGGCTACCTCTGCAAGGACGAGAAGGGCGACACCGTCCGCAGCGGCGATCTCACCTGCCAGAACCCGCACGCACCGGTGCCCAGTGAGAACTGGATCAAGCGCGTCATCGGCCTCCCCGGCGACCGCATCGAAACCCGCGGCAGCGACCTGTACATCAACGGCGAACGCGTGGGCGCCGACGAGATCGGTCCGTTCAAGGGCAGCATGACCCGGCCGGAAGACCGCCTGCTGATGACCTTCGGCTCGAAGCTGTACACCGAGCACCTGGGCAGCATCAACCACACGATCGCGCTCACGCCCGCCTTCAACATGCCGCAGGACATCCCCAATGAGGTGGTGCCTTCGGAAGTGCCGAAGGGCTGCTACATCGTCATGGGCGACAACCGCATGAACAGCACGGACAGCCGCTGGTGGGGCTGCATGCCCGAGAAGAACCTGGTCGGCAAGGCCTTCTTCGTGTGGCTGGCCTGGCGCGGCCCCGGCAATGGCTGGCTCGATTTCTCCAAGATGGGCAAGGTCATTCATTGACCGAACGGTGGCCCCGGTCACGCCGAAAGGCGTTGCGGATGCCCTCGGACAAGGTAATCTCCGCAGCGGGGCGCGTGTGGCGCCCCGTATGCATTCGTCTCGACAGGGGAGCCGCCGCGGCGGCGAGGACACGACCATGAAATCCAGACAACAGGGCATTACCCTCATCGGCTTCGCCATCGTGCTGGTGGTGCTCGGCTTTTTCGCTTTCATGGCCATGAAACTCGTGCCCTCGTACATCGAGTACTTCGGCGTGAAGAAGGCCATGAGCCAGATGGCCACGAGCGGCAACGCCCAGGACCTGGACAGCCTGCGCCGCGAACTGATCTTCAAGATGGGCTTCCAGTACGTGGACGACGCCACCATCCAGCCCAAGGACATTACCCTCGATCGCGCCAACAACGGCGCAGTGCTGCATGTCGAGTACGACAAACAGATTCCCTTCATCTACAACATCGACTTCCTCCTGCATTTCGAAAATTCGGTGCAGTTGAGGAACGCGTCCATGTAACGAGCGATCGTGCCGTTTCCCCATTCCTTCCGTAATCCCGACCTCGCGAGCCTGGCGCTGACCCATCGCAGCGTCGGGAAACCGAACAACGAGCGCCTGGAGTTCCTTGGCGACGCGCTGCTGGGCGCCACCGTGGCGGAACTGCTGTTCGAGGCCCATCCGAACGCCAGCGAAGGCGAGCTGTCGCGGCTGCGCGCACAGCTCGTCAATGGCCAGGCCCTGGCTGCGATCGCCCGCGAACTGGAACTGGGAGACGCGTTGAAGCTCGGCCCGGGCGAATTGAAGAGCGGCGGTTTCCGCCGCGAATCCATTCTCGCCGACGCCTTCGAGGCCCTCGTGGCCGCCGTCTACCTGGACGACGGCTACGACGCGTGCCGCCAGGTCGTGCGCAGGCTGTTCACGCCACTCGTGGCAGAAATCAAGCGCTCCAGCAAGGACGCCAAGACCCGGTTGCAGGAGTGGCTGCAGGGCAGGGGCATGGCGCTGCCCGTTTACGAACTCACCGGCAGCTACGGCGAAGACCATGCCAAGGTCTTCGACGTCAGCTGTTCCATCGACGAGCCCGAGCCCATACGCGTCGAAGGACGCGGTGGCAGCAGGCGCGCCGCCGAGCAGGATGCCGCCGAAGCCATCCTTCGCCGCCTGCTGGAACCCAAGACATGAACGACATCGAATCCAACGAACCCGAAGACACCCTCGTCGACGACGATTTCCGCTGCGGATACGTGGCGCTGGTCGGCCGCCCCAACGTGGGCAAGTCCACCCTGCTGAACGCCCTCATCGGCGTTCGTCTAAGCATCGTCAGCCATCGTCCGCAGACCACGCGGCATCGCATCCTCGGCATTTCCAGCAAGCCGCAGGGGCAGATCCTCTACGTCGACACGCCGGGCCTGCACCGGGGCGGCAAGCGTGCGATGAACCGCAGCCTCAATCGCGCCGCGCGCGCGGCCATCACCGAGGTGGACCTCGCGGTGCAGGTGATCGAGGCCGGTCGTTGGACCGATGAAGACATGACCATGTATTCCGCCCTGGCGGAGCAGAAGGACATGCCGAAGCTGCTGGCGATCAACAAGGTCGACCTGCAGAAAGACAAGACGGCCATGCTGCCCTTCGTCGCCGACCTGATGCAGAAGCATCCGTTCGACGACGTGTATTACGTGAGCGCGCTGAAGTCGAAGGGCCTTTCCGGTCTGGAGAAGGGCATCCTGAAGCGCCTGCCCGAACAGCCCGCGATCTACGGCGAAGACGAGATCACCGACCGCAGCGAGCGCTTCCTTGCCGCGGAAATGGTGCGTGAGCAGCTCATGCTCCGGCTCGACCAGGAGCTGCCCTACGCCACCACCGTGGAAATCGAGCGCTTCGAGGACCGCCCCGACGGTGTCGCCGAGATTCACGCCGTGATCTGGGTGGAACGCGACGGCCAGAAGGCCATCGTGATCGGCAACGCGGGCGCGCAGTTGAAGGCCATCGGCACCTCGGCGCGCAAGCAGATGGAAAACCTTTTCGAGCGCAAGGTGTTCCTCAAGTTGTGGGTGAAGGTCCGCGAGGGTTGGGCCGACGACGAGAACCTGCTCAAGCGTTTCGGTTACGAGTAAGCCCTTCGGGCGCCGGTCATGCGCGTCGAACAACCCGCCTTCGTCCTGCACGCCCGGCCGTATCGGGAAACGTCGCTGCTGATCGAATGCCTCACCCGCGACCATGGCCGGATCGGCGTGGTGGCGCGCGGCGTGCGCAAGGAGAGGGCACGCCTGCAACGCGCGCAGCTCGAGCCGTTCCAACGCGTGGAACTGGACTTGTTGATGCGGGGCGAACTGGCGACCTTGCGTGCCGCCGAACCGGTCGGCACGGTGTTGCGTCTCGTGGGCGATGCGGGCCTGGCCGGGCTCTACCTCAATGAGCTCGTCGTGCGGCTCACCGGCAGGCAGGACCCGAACCCCGAACTGTTCGCGCTGTACGAGCTGGCGTTGCAGCGCATGTCCGCACGCGAACCGCTGGCGTGGACCTTGCGCCGCTTCGAGCGCGACATGCTCGACTCCCTCGGTTACGCACTGCAATTGGACGCCGACGCCGTGGACGGCGAGCCGCTGGATCCAGCGGCCACGTATTTCTACGACCCGGAATCGGGTGCCATGCCGGGCCGCGCGGGTGATCCGCGTGCCATCCGCGGCGCGGACCTCCTGGCCCTGGCGAGCGACACGCCGCCCGACGCCGCGGGGCTGGCTTCGCTGCGCCGCATGATGCGCCAGGTGATCGTGTTCCACCTCGGCGGAGGCGAACTGCGCGCCTGGCGGGTCTTGCGCTAGGCGCCTAGTCGCGGGATTCGCCTCGTCGCGGGACTTGCCTCGGTCCGTGAGCGCCGGCTGGACCTGTGGGAGCCGGCTAGGCCGGCGATCCCGCGGCAGCGGGCCGTCTTGCCGCGAGCACCCATCGCCGCTGAAGCGGCTCCCACAGAGAGAGGCTCCACAGAGAGAGGCTCCCACAGTAGAGAGTGGCGCCACAGTACTCCTGTCGGCAGGTTCTATCCGCCTGCAGACAACGCAGCCAGTGTGGCGTCCAGCTCCGCGCGGAAATGGGCGAGTGCGTCGGGCACCACGACGCGCGTTTCGCGCACGTGGCCTTGCAGCACCTTCGCCTGGGCCCCGAGCCGCGCGGCGCCACAGAAACCGCAGGCCGAGCGCAGGCGGTGCAGGCGCTCCACCAGCTCGGCCGGATCGTCGACCAGGCGCGGCAAAGCGGCCGATAGATCGACCAGTTCCGCGCGAAGGAGATGGCGCAGGGCCTGCATGGTGCGCGGGTCGCCGGCGGCGGTGAGGCCGGCGTGGTCGTCGAGGATGCAGAGGCCGTCTTCGAGGCCCAGCGTGGCAGTCAGCGCGTCGATCAGCGAAGCGATACGGCAGGGCTTCTCGATGACGCCGGCGAAACCCGCGGCCAGGAGCGTGGCGCGCAACGGCGCAGGTACCTCGGCGCTCGTGGCCAGGGCCGTTGCCGCGTGCGAGGCGGCGGCGGTGTCGGCGCGCAGCGCGGTCAGGACCTCCACCGCGCCCGCGCGCGGCATGCGGCAGTCCAGCAGCAGCGCATCGAAACGCTGGTGCCGCGCCAAGTCCAGCGCCTCCGTGCCGTCACGGGCCAGCGTGACGATGTAGCCGTGCGCGGCGAGGGCGCCGGCGAGGAACTGTTGCGTGGACGGATCGTCGTCGGCGACGAGCAACTGCCGTCCGTCGGCCGCATGCGGCCGGCGCTGGGGATCCTGCGACATAGTAACGTTCCGTGTCGTTCATCTGGGTTTGGCAGAATGGACGAGCATGCTCGCCGTATCAACCCGCACCTTCGCGCTGATTCTCGCCACCCTGACCACCATGGCCTGGGCTGGAGGCGCGTGCGCGGGTGTGTCGGTCGAGGCCGACACGCTGTCGATTCCGGGAATGGCGATGAGCGGCATGAAGGCGGACATCGAACCGGCTGGCGATGGCAAGGGTCTGGACGTCACCCTGTCCGCGGATCGCGCCGACGTGCCTTCGCTCGGCTGGCGCAAGCTCGGCATGCGCCTGGAAGGCACGCTCGACCGCGACGAACTAGGCCGCTGGGTCTTCGACGGCAGCGTTAAGCTGCGCGGGGCGCCCGGCGGCGCTCTCGGCAACGCGACGGTACACGTCGTGGCGGACCAGGCCGCGAACACGCTTGAGGTATCGCTCAACCAGGACAAGGCCCTGGCGCGGGTGGCGCTGCCCATGGACCAGACCAGCCACGCGCAGATCACGTTGGCAGGCCTTCCCGCGGGCTGGCTGCAGGGACTGTTGTCGACGGTGTGGTCCGGGCGTACCACCACCGGCCGCGTGGACGCGGACCTTGCCCTCGACGTGCTCGAAGGCGGTGTCCAGGCCTCGGGGCAATTTTCTCTCGCCGGCGTGGGCTTCGACAGTCCAGGTGGGAAGCTGGCCGGGCAGGGCATTTCGGGCTCGGGCCGCGTGGGCATCGATAGCCAGGCCGACGGCGCTTCGCTCGATCTCGATGCCACCCTGCGCGGCGGCGACATGCTGCTGGGGCCGCTTTATGCCCACTTGCCCGATCACGCGGTGCAACTGTCGCTGGGCGCCCGCACGAAGAAGGGCGAACTGGCAATCCGTCGCCTCCGCCTGACCGACCCCGATGCCCTCCAGCTCGAAGGCGAACTCGGTTTCGCGGCCAACGGCGACCTCACCCAGTTGCGGCTGGACCGCATCAACGGCAGGTTCCCGGCGGCCTATACCCGCTACGGCAAGGGCCTGTTCCAGGCCTTCGGGGTGGACCAGTTGGACGCCCGCGGCGACGTGGCGGGCCACGTCGCCATGGAAGGTGGGGCGCTGAAAGCCTTCTCCCTGCAGACGGGCGGACTGGACCTTGCGCTTGCCGACGGCCGCCTGGGCGTCGACGGCCTGCGTGGCGCGATCGACTGGAGCGCCACCGAAAACCGTCCACCCACGAAGCTGGGCTGGCGGGCGCTGCGTATCTATCGCATTCCCAATGGCGCGGCCGAGTCCGCCTGGCGCAGTACGGCAGGCGTGCTGAAGCTGGAGAAACCCTTTGCCATCCCCGTGCTCGACGGGCAACTCCGCGTGCTGGGCCTGAGCCTGCATCCGGCAGCCGCCAGCGGCGAACGGCTGCAGACCTCGCTGGCGCTGACCGAGATCGACATGGCCGCGTTCTGCCGCGCGCTCGGCTGGCCCGAATTCAAGGGCAAGCTCGGCGGCGCCGTGCCGTCGCTGCGCTTCGTCGACGACCGGATCGATCTCGGCGGCGGTCTCTCGGTCAATGCCTTCGACGGATTCGTCGACATCACCGGCATGACGCTCGCGCAGCCCTTCGGCGCGGCGCCGGTGCTCACGGGCGACGTGGCGCTCCGTCAGCTCGACCTCTCGCTTCTCACGTCGGTGTTCGACTTCGGCAGCATCACCGGCCGCCTCCACGGCAGCATCGACGACATCCGTCTGGTGGCGTGGGCGCCTGCGGCCTTCAAGGCCAGCCTCATCGCCGACGAAGGTGGCAGGATCAGCCAGAAGGCGGTGAACAATCTTACGTCCGTGGGCGGGGGTGGCATCGCGGGTGGCCTGCAAGGCACCGTGCTGAAGCTGTTCAAGACCTTCGGCTACAAGCGCATCGGGCTGAGCTGTACGCTCAAGGGCGATGTCTGCAGCATGGGCGGACTCGGCCCCACGAAGGACGGCTACGCTATTGTCGAGGGCAGCGGCCTGCCGCGGCTGAACGTGGTGGGCCACCAGCGAGAGGTCGACTGGCCCACCCTGGTCCGTCGCCTCAAGGCAGCCACCGAAGGCGACGGTCCCGTCGTCCGTTGAAGAACATCGCGGCCAGGCCGCACCAACCGGAGGAAGGAATCATGCGCAAGCCGTTGATATTCATCATGACACTGGCCTTCGCCCTGGTGGGGTGCGTCACCATCAACGTGTATTTCCCGGAAGCGGCGGCGCAAAAGGCCGCCGACCAGTTCATCGGCAACGTCCTTGAGAGCAGTGGCGCCGGCAAGCCCGCCGCCGGAAGCGACGCCAAGCCGGCCCCTGCGCCTCCCGGCAAGCAGCCTTCCGCCTCGCTGCTCGACCTGGTGATTCCGGCTGCGCAGGCCGCCGAGTCGCCGGACATCCGCATCAGCACGCCCGAAACCGAGACCATCCGCGCGCGCATGACCGCACGCTTCGGCGGCCAGCTCAAGGCGCTGTTCGACAGCGGTGCCGTGGGCTTCACCAGCGACGGCCTGGTGGCGCTCCGGGATGCCTCGGCGTTGCCCCTCGACCAGCGCTCGCAGGCCAACAATCTCCTGCGCCAGGAGAACGACGACCGGGACTCTCTCTACAAAGCGGTCGCCATCGCCAACGGCCACCCGGAGTGGGAGCCGCAGATCCGCAAGACCTTCGCCGAGGGCTGGGTCCAGCGTGCGCCGTCGGGCTGGTATTATCGCGATGCCTCGGGCGCCTGGAAGCGCAAGTAAGGCACCCCCTGAAGATTCCGTGGGAAGCGCGCTGGCGCGCGAATGGGGCTTGCCGCTGTCTCTTTTACACATCTCCGAGCCCCCGCGACAAGAGGTAAAGACGTATGCGCG